>JAPKEA010000494.1 GCA_028822275.1 Planktomarina sp.
AGTATTCCAATTATATCTTATAAAAACATATGGTTATAAGTAATAAATGGCGGAGAGACAGTCCGCATAATTATAGCTCCTAGAACGGCCTATAATGAATTTTAAGACTATGTTTTTATGACATTCTATTGACCTCATATTCCAAGGTATGCCATGCTGATACTGTAAAATCCAAGGATATTTGAGGGAATGATTGAGGGAATAGTTTGGCAATGGCAGGTAACAATGGTTTGACCGCGGCAAAGCTCAATTCCAAGCTTGCACCGGGTCGTCACTATGACAGCCGCGGCATTGGGTTGCATATTCTGGTAAATAAGACCGGTGCAAAGTTCTGGGTGCAGAGATACACCCTACATGGCAAACGCCGCGAACTTGGACTTGGCAGTTATCCCAGCGTGTCGCTCGTGGATGCACGTCGGAAAGCGCTTCAGAACAAGCAACTTGTGCAAGACGGCGCTGATCCCAAAGCGGTCAAACAGATTCCAGACACAATACCAACATTTTCTGAGGCCATAGACGCGTTTTTGCTGTTCAAATTAGACGAGTTTTCAAACGAAAAACACAAAGCCCAATGGCGTTCCACTTTAGAGCAATATGCAAGCCCAATTATTGGGGATGTTGCCCTCGATCAGATCAAAACTGATGATGTACTGTCAGTGCTACAGCCCATCTGGGGCTCAAAAACTGAAACAGCTACGCGACTACGCGGTAGGATTGAGGCAATTTTATCCTGGGCGCAAGTAAAAGGCTATCGGTCTGGGATCAATCCTGCCGTTTGGCATGGCAACCTGTCGGAGCTCTTGCCAAAACCATCTGCACTAAAAAACAAACAACATCAGCCTGCACTCGCATTGAAGGATGTCCAGCGGTGGTGGCAAGAACTAAAACAGCGAGATGGCACCGGTGCAGAAGCCCTGCGCTTTATTGCAATGTCTTTAAGCCGATCGGGTGAAGTGCGCGCAATGACTTGGGATGAGGTTCACATCTTTGACGCCGTTGATGCGGCTAAACATGGTTTTAATGGTGTTTGGATCGTTCCACCCCACAAAATGAAAGCTAAGCGTGAACATCGGGTGCCGTTAACACAACAAATGGTTGCGATCCTTAACCGGCAGCCGGCCGATGGGGCTGAGGGCATCATTTTTAGGGCCGCTCGCGGTGGCTCGTTATCAGACATGACGCTTTCCGCTCTGATGAAGCGGATGCACGAAAAACATCTTCTGGCAGGCGAGGGCTTTGTTGATGTGCGATCCAAGCGTCCGACAGTGCCGCATGGCCTGCGATCCACGTTTCGTGATTGGGTTGCTGAGAATGGGCAGTCGCGTGAAGCAGCAGAACTGCAGTTAGCCCACCAGTTCGGAACTGCTGTTGAGCATGCATATTACAGAAGCGATTTACTTGATGAACGTGCGCGAATTCTTACTGCATGGGTTGGTTTTTTGGAGGGTGAACAATGACAGAACCAAAGCAAATAAAGGGCATTTTGGACTACGTGAGTTTGAAGCCCGGCGAAGAATGGGAAATTGCACCTATAACTGAGGATTATATACCAGGTATGGGGACTGGCGCGTCCAAGGAAGCGATCCGCTGGGCCTACAAAGGGTTTTTATCGGAAATGAAAGAGCGCCTGTTAGAGGTCACCGTTAAGACGGAACCTCGGATAAAAAAGCGAAGGATTGGTCCACCAGAAAAAAAGGCAGAACTTCGTATTGATAATCTTAGGGCATATTACTTATGGTACATAGTCAGAGACCTATCTGAGAGTTATCGATGCGAAATAACAAATAGGGCGGCTATCAAGCTTGTGAATGGCTACCCTTTAGAAGGTAAGACAAAAGCAGCTTGGGACAATCAGGCAGGCGAATCAATTGAGCAATCCGTTTCGCGTGGTCGGAAGTTTTGGCACATGGACAATCGTTGGAATAGCAAGAAATGCGAACAGTTTCATGCTAAATACGATTGAAAAAGTAAATGTTTTCAATGATTCAGTTTATAAATTAAGTCCAAAAGACGCATAATTGATTCAAAACGATTTAATAAAGTAAGTTCCATATACCTCTCGCAGATACAATTAACAGCGAAAGGTATCCAAAATGGTACAGCAAATCCTACGGCGCAAAGACGTAGAAAAGCGCATCGGCTTATCCCGATCATCAATTTACGCAATGATGGCAGAGGGCAGGTTCCCACAGCCGATTAAACTGGGTCTTCGCGCGGTCGGCTGGCGATCAGATGACCTTCAGCGTTGGCTGGATGGCATGCAAAGGTCTGAACCATGAAGGATTTGCACACCCCCCCCGCCTCCGCGATTTGCCACCCCCTAGCCGGGCCAGGGCGAGACATCCACAGCGGCCTCCAAAAAAAATCTGCAACGGGA
>JAPKEA010000495.1 GCA_028822275.1 Planktomarina sp.
CAAGCGGGTGTTGAACTGGACACAAGAAATCAGGTACCGTTCGCAAATTTAAGTCTCAAATTGATGACCATTACACATGGATCACTCGAAATCGCCAAAAATGTATATTCGGCAGTTATACTAGGAATTAAAAAGCGTTCTACTAATCGTTTTAACTGTGAATTGCTGGAGGCTGCGCTTGATCGGGTCGAAATAGCCCCGTACACGCCATCTTCTGACTTCGATGGGATCGTTCTTAAATTATTACAAGATTTTTTTAGCAAATGGCATACAGACAAACATCCAACATATGACGTTTTGTTGAAATCTGCCATCAAGGAAGAGTTTGTAGAAACGTCAGAATTTTTATTGGACGCCGGGGCAGATCCTAATTATATGGACGAAAATGGCGAATCATTACTCTCGGCGGCTGTGTTCGCAGAAGATCTGGACATGATACGATTATTATGCAACAAAGGTGCGGATATATATCTAGGCAGAGTCAAAAAACCGGTGAGGCGTTTTGTGGCCAGCAGTAATAGGTCTTCGGCATTTGATAGAACACCGTTAATGGAAGCTCCAACCGACCTGGTTGTAAAATGCCTCCTTGAATTTGATCAAGACATTGATAGATGGAATGAATATGGGTATACAGCCCTTCAATTGGCTGTCAAAGAGAAAAGAACATCTGCATGGCGTGAATTATTAAGAAGAGGTGCCGATCCACACATACAGAATGTTTATGGGAGAACTGTCATCTTTAGAGCCGTCCTTAACTTAGATGTTGAGGCATGTCGGGAATTGCTCAATCCGAGGCACGGTATCAATGTAAATTGGCAAGATAAAAGCAATCGGAATACAATCATGCATGTTCTGGCTGGCCTCACGGCTCGTCCAATAAACGATTTGTCAACAGTATTCACATTGATCATGGCAAGGAGCCCAGATCTTTCCAAGTTGAATAAAGAAGATAGGACTCCTCTGGTTTCATGTGAAAATTCAACTTGTCGCAAGCTACTTATTGAAGCAGGGGCAGGGGGCAAATACCGGTTGGACCGCTTTAGAAAATTACCCAAGGATTGTTTGGCGGAGCGTGACCCAGAGGAACCAGACGATCCTAACGCATTTTTATCTATTAGTCCAGTCGAACTGGTCCACAAAATGGACGTTATTACTCTGGAGGGTTGTAAAGGACCGGCACGATGTTTACCATGTCGCCACGTCTTTTCCACGCCCGATCTCCTTGATTGGGTAAATCAAGACGAGGCCGATCTTGAAAATAATATGTTTCCGGGCGAGGTTTCAGGGCTTTTAGGACTTCCACATCGTTTTAAAGCAGAATGTCCGCAATGTCGATCTAAAATATCCACGGTTAAAATATTATCCACGGGCGATGCCTCAAATTGGGACAAATACGAAGGAGAGGCGTTGGCTCTCGAAAAGCAATTAGAAAAGGACCTCAAAACATTCGTCGAAAGGGCGGCTTACAGGCAAATGGTCAAAGACGTGGCCACAGCAGAACAAAAAGCAGCAGACGAAATTCGAGGGGCCGACGAGGCCTTTGAACTAGCCAAAATCGCACACGCAGCAGCAGTTACAAAAGCCTTAAAAGGTGAACGCGAAGTCAAAAGTAAACAAAAGGAGGAAGATCAAATAAGAAAAGGAATTAGAGCTCAATCTGACGCTAAACAGAAAGAAGCTAGAGATAAACGTCTTTGGAAACCGAACAAAACTCTTACATTTTGAGAAATAAATTTAGAAGAATAACACTATAAATATTAAGAGTTAATTCATTATATATGTTTAGTACTTTTACAACAGTAGAACCTTTCGCTTCGGCTGAACCACCCAAGAAAAGAAAGAGAGAAAAAAAGGCGAAAAAAGAATCGAAAGATACTCCGGACATCGCAGAGACTATAAAGAATCTCGAACGGTCGAGGAACAACGAGAAAATTAGATTCGACAGATGCATCAAAGCGGCTGAGAAACTATATCACAAGGTATTCAAATTTATGCTCACATTCAAAGTAATGATAAAAAAGCACGCCGAAGATCATGTAGCACTCACAAAGATCAAAGAAAAGGCCAAAGAACGATTTCAAGTTCTTTTGGCCCGATTACATGAATTAGAGACCCTTACGTGGCGAGAACAAACTCGAGGACCAACTTCAAGCAGATCATGGTCTATTGGCGATGTTGATGACCCATCAGACCACCCTGCTCTATGGGTTTTATGGACGAAACAATCAGAAACTAATATCGCGGATGACGAAGATGCCCCAACCCTTAATTATGAAATGGGGTCCTTCTTAACATGGGGACTGCCAAAAAACAAGATGTCGAAGATTACATTGGATACTAAAAATGTCTTTATTGAATGTACCGCCACCGAC
>JAPKEA010000496.1 GCA_028822275.1 Planktomarina sp.
CCAGAAAGCGCATCGAGGTATCTTTTACCCTTTTCGTCCCATAGCCAAGCGCCCTCTCCTTTAATAAGGGTCGCCGCTCTGGCGCCGTATGTATTCATTAATGCGGGCGTTGCCATAAAATACTTTAACCTTTCTTCTTTATTATCGGAATAAAAAAAGGCAGCTGTGCTGCCCCTTTTCCCTTGGTACTAAATGATAGCTTGCTTTGTTGAGGCTGGCAACACTCACACAGGTCTGCTCTATGGGGTGTCTGGCTACTAAAATGCCTTATATAGGGCTAACCATTATTTACTTAAAGCGTGAAATGTAAAATAAATAGCGTCAACAGTGTTACCGAGGGTTGAAAAGGTTTAAAATAGAGAACCGGTAGGTAATCACTCATATAGGCAAGACTCAATGGACATAATGGAAACTATCCGCGACCAAGTAGAAAATAACTCAGTACTTCTTTACATGAAAGGCTCTCCGAATCAGCCTCAGTGTGGTTTTTCTGCTCGAACAGTACAGGCCCTGATGTCATGCGGCCATCGTTTCGCTTATGTAGATATTCTATCTAATCCAGAGATACGTACTAATCTGCCGCTCTACGGCAATTGGCCAACCTTCCCCCAACTTTGGGTGGCTGGAGAGTTGATCGGGGGTTGCGACATCATCTCTGAGATGAGTGAAAAAGGAGAACTGAAAGAATTGTTGGATGAAGAACTTGCCAAAGAAGGCCCTAATTAATCGCGATTAGCGCTCTTGTAATTATTCCTTAAAGATACAACTCCATATAAAGACTAAGAGTTATCATTATCATCACCCTAAATGATAATGATAATGATAACGATTCTTGTTGACTCCTCAAATAAGAGTGATTATCATTCTCAAAGCAATTTAGAGAAGTGATTTTCGCAGTCATAAAAATCGCCTCGTTTCTAAAAACATGGTTATTGGCTTAATTTAGGTCAGCCCGAGCCAATTGCACTTTTTGAGGCCTTACAATTTCAAAGGAATAACCATGATCACTAATTCAATTTTATCAAAAATGCTCGTTGCCTCTTTGCTGATCGCTCTATCCGGCTGTGGCGGCGGTGGCAGTAGTGAGCCCGCAGACTCTGATGCGGACGGCGTAGCAGACACCCTGGATGCCTTCCCTAATGATGCAAGTGAAACAGCAGATTCTGACGCAGATGGCGTTGGCGATAATGCCGATGTCTTCCCTAATGATGCAAGTGAAACAACAGATTCTGACGTAGATGGCGTTGGTGATAATGGCGATAATTGCCCGGCGGTCGAAAATGCAGATCAGGCTGATACTAATGCTGATGGATCCGGCGATGTGTGTGATCCAATGCCATTAGCGTATGAGTTCACAAACTCTATTTACACTGCTGACTCAAACTCAGTAAGTTATACAGGCCAATCAGCGCGCCATCTTCTGATTTCGGGGATGGTAGATTATATGAGCGCCATGAGCGAGCAAGGAAAGACTGAAGCGGAGTACATTACAGATCTTGATTTCTATATGAATGGTGATGGTGCTGATACTGCGCTAACGGGCTTTACTCTCAAGAACGGTGCAGCAGATGGGAGCGATGTTGATAATGCGGCAACGTATGGAGCCGTGTCTGGTGGGAAAAATTTAGATGGCAAGATCGCCGGTGGTAATGGTGAAGGTGGTGGAGAGACATCGAAGCTGATTGGAAATGAGTTCTTTGGAACCGATCTAGCGGTGGGTTCTCGGCCAATTGATTTGGTGGACTCCTGGATCGCACAGTTGGCGGCACAGGCCACGGATGGAACTTCTGTGCTGGTAGCAACAGCTGATGGAGATGCTAGTGTGGCTAGTGTCCACTACGATGCTCACGGCCGCAATATCCGCCAGCTGTTACAAAAGTTCCTTCTCGGGGCGGTAACGTTCTCCCAAGGGACTAATGACTATTTTCAAGCTTCCTTTGCGACAGAAATTCAGGAGCAAGAAGGTACCAAAAACTATTCTGCAGGCGAGCACAATTTTGATGAAGCCTTTGGCTATTATGGCGCGGCACGTGATAACAATGCCTACACCGACCTAGAAGCTCGAGCGAAAAGTGGCAGAGACGGGTGGTCGAATGGATACTATGATACTGATGGCAATGGTTTGATCGACCCGCGTAGTGAGTTTAATTTTGGTAATGCTCAAAACTGTGCCAAGCGTGATGTTGGCACAGCAGGCAATGCAAATCCAACTGATCTTTCAACTGAAGCTATGAACGCATTTTTGAGTGGTCGAGAGATTTTAAGCAATGCAGCTAATGCCGGCGCTATGACCGACGCAGAAGAGGCAGCCTTGGCTATACACATAAAAACAGCTGCACTGACCTGGGAGAAATGTATCGCTGCAACTGTGG
>JAPKEA010000497.1 GCA_028822275.1 Planktomarina sp.
ACAGTTCCAGCGATCCGCGGATGGGTTTCTGTATTGCCTCCAACTTCGGGTGCAGGAAAATCTACATTTACTACAGTGGTCGGTGGAGCAATCACCTTAATAGGGCGAAAACAACCGGAATTTTTTGGAATGTCAGGGTCCGTCATATGCAACATCGCGTTATAAGTAGCTGACATTGTAACGCCAAGTGTTGCGTTGATAGGTCCTTTCGCTTGGCTTGAACTGCCGGTGTAGTCGGCAATTACATCGCTACCTATTTTATGAATTTCGACCGCTATCTTATATTGACGGTCCTCTATTCCATCGTCTTCAATTAGATCTTCAAACGCATAAATGCCATCTGGGATTTTTTTGATTTCAGCGCGCATCCGGCGTTCTGAGTAGTCCATCAGGTCTTTGGAGGTCTTATCGACTACTTCAGCGCCATACTTATTATAGAGCCTAGTCATTTGCTCCACACCTAGGTCAACAGCGCTGATAAGAGCCCGCAAATCGCCGTAATTGTAACGTGGCGTACGGACATTGGCCAAAATAATCTTCCATACATCTTCGTTCATGACGCCGCGTTTCACTATCTTGATCGGTGGCAACCGTAACCCTTCATGAAAAATTTCGGTTGCCTCTCCTGGGAATCCCCCGGGCACCATTCCGCCAACTTCTGCAATATGGCCTATTGATACTGCAAAACCCCGTAGTGTTCCTTCGCAGAAAATTGGTTTGAAGAATGTATGCTCAGGGGTGTGCAACCCACCCCTGTAGGGGTCATTATGCAAAAGCACGTCACCTTCGTAGATATCATCCAGTGGAATTTCTTTAACTACCGACTTCGCTAATAAAGGCATGCCGCCGATTTGTGCTGGACAAAACTCAGCGCATGCAATCATGTCACCTTCCGTGTTGGCAATTGCACAACTAAAGTCGAGTGCCTCATTAAAAATTGTGGAATACGAGGTTTGCATCAGAGTTATACCCATTTCTCGGCAAACTGATACCATGCTTGAATCGAGAATTTTCATCATAATTGGATCCATAACAATTAGCCCCCTTTTTTGTTTATAATTAGGTTTCCATAAGCATCAGATTTTACCTGATAACCAGGGCGTAAGATTGTCGTCGCCGAGTCCTCACGGATGATGGCAGGGCCATCCACAAACATATCTGCCAAACAATCAGAACGGTCGTATACTTTTGTTGCAAAGAAGGTCTTGTCAAACCAGATCTCGCGCTCGTCCACCGAAACTGGGGTGCCCGTACCTTTTGCAATTTTGGCCAGCTTTGGCTTCGGCGTTGGGGCTACCACAGAAATTGATAAGTTCACTATCTCGATTGTTTCGCCTGGGATATAAAAATTAAAACGGGCGTCATGTGCTTCATGATATCTCTTCCAAAGATCTTCTAATGATTTTTCGTCAAATCTCTCTGCTGTAAAAGGTATTTGTAGCTCGTAATTTTGACCAAAATAGCGCAGGTCAATATTACGATAGATTTCAAGAACCTGCGTGTAACCTTGCGATCTCAATTCATTTACGGCCAGTTCAACAAGTTCTTCCATCATCTTGTTTGAGGTAGCAATGTCAAAATGTAGAGACGTCTGTTGGATTGTTCGTTGTTTGTCAGTCCTTGCATCAGTCATCACAAAACCAAGCGCCGAAAATTGTCCTGGGTGTATAGGAACGATACCGCGGGGAATTCCCTCAAGCTCCATCAAGTCACAGATATGAAGCGGTCCGGCGCCTCCAAAACCAAGCAAAGTAAAGTCTCGCGGATCGTGCCCTTTTTCCAGTAATACTGAACGCAAGGCGCCAACCATAGAATTATTAGCAATCTGCACAATAGCATTAGCGGTCTCTTCAATCCCCATTCCAAGCTTCTTTGCAACCCTTTCAACAGCTTTGCGGGCTAGCTCAAGATCAACATTCATCTTACCGCCTAGAAATTCTTGAGAGTTGAGCCTTCCTAAAACAAGGTTCGAATCTGTTACGGTCGGTTCAATTCCACCACGTCCATAGCAGGCCGGCGCGGGATCAGCGCCAGCACTTTGTGGCCCTACTTGTAATAGATCCCCCTTATCGATCCAGGCAATCGACCCACCACCAGCACCTATCGAACGCACGTCGATCATGGGTATCTGGATAGGTAGGCCCCATTCAATCTGAAAATTGGTTGTAAACCTTTCTGCACCATTGATTATAGTGGCGCAATCTGTGCTTGTACCTCCCATATCGAGGGTTACAATATTTGGCTCATTAATCAACTTTGACATGGCGCGGGAAGCAACAACACCCCCAGTTGGACCCGAAACTGTCATTTGAATTGGTTGAGCCGCTGCACCAGCAAAAGAGCTTTCGCCACCATTGGATTTCAT
>JAPKEA010000068.1 GCA_028822275.1 Planktomarina sp.
CAACAGTTTCAGGCAAGTACGATAGTTTATTATAGAAACGACACCCCAGTCCGTCTGTATATTTTGGATTAACTGGGTATAGTCGCCCTTTGAAATTGCCAGAAAGTGCCATATCAAGCATGGCTCTACCAAAACTATTGTTAGTACATGAGGCTCCTAATAAAGCGATAGAGTTTGGTGCTACTAATGGTCCAGTATCCACATCAATCATTTAGCGCCTGCTACGGTGGCGGCTATTTAACATTTTTACCCCGACCAAAAATTTGCGTAAGAATAACAAGGGTGGTCGAAACAATAATCATAATCGTTGATATTGATGCAATAGTTGGGTCAATCTGATCTCTCAAGGCATTAAACATATTCTTTGTTAAAGTCGCATTGTCACCACCAGAAATAAACATTGCGACGATAACTTCGTCAAATGAGGTTAAAAAGGCAAGTAACGCGGCTGTAACAATTGAAAACCTAATTTGTGGCAGTGTGACAGTCATAAATGCAGTAAAGCGAGACGCGCCTAAACTTCTTGCAGCCTGCTCTTGACCCATGTCATAACTCTTAAGCGCGGATGTTACAACGATTAGCACAAGCGGGAGTGCAAGAATTGTATGTGCGAACACCAGCCCAAACATCGTATTGACTAGACCAATCTGTACATAAATATAAAATGAACCAATTCCTATCAAAATAACTGGGATCATAATGGGGGTGATCAGCAGCAAATAAACAAGTCGTGCAGCTCGATGTGAAGACACATACAGCCCATATGAAGCCATAACGCCTAGTGGTGTTGCGACTATCATGGTATAGACACCAGCCTTAAGAGAAGTTGCAGTTGCTGAGATCCATGAATTTGAACTAAAGTAAAATTCATACCACCTAAACGACCACTCTTTAGGTGGAAATTCGAGGTACTGCGATGCTGAAAATGACATCGGAATAACAATCAGTGTTGGCACCACAAGTAAGAACATGATGATAATCGCGACAATGTAGAGCCACAATCTTTGGCCATGGGTAATCTGGGTTTCTGATGCCGATTTTTTAAACCAGTTCATGTTAGTGCCCCCCACCCAATACATTGTCAAGCCGCATCAACTTTGACGCAATGAAAAGAACTGCGAATGTCATCACCAAAAGTACAACACCCAAAGCGCTCGCGGCACCCCAGTCAAAAAACAATTCAATATTACTGGTGATTTGCATTGCAACCATAATAACTTTACCGCCCCCTAATATGGCGGGCGTCACAAAGAAGCCTAAGCTTAAAATAAATACAATGAGTGACCCTGCCATCAGCCCAGGCATCGAAAGGGGAAAGAAAACTTGCCAAAAAGATTGTGTGGGCGTGGCCCCCAGATTAGAAGAGGCTTTCATATAATCCTGCGGTATTGACTTCATAGAAGCGTAAAGCGGTAAAATCAAAAATGGCAACATAATATGTACCATGCCTATTAAGGTGCCACTGAGGTTGTGTACAAGCTTTAAAGGCTCATCCCAGAAGCCCATATCCATACCTACCTGATTAATAATGCCCTTGCGTTGTAGAAGCACTAACCAAGAATAGGTTCGGACCAGTAAAGATGTCCAAAACGGTAGTAGCACTGATAACATACAGATATTTGCTACTCGTGCAGGCAACTGAGATAAAAAGTAAGCTAGCGGGTAACCAATAAAGACGCAGATCACCGTTGTTAATAAACTTACCTTAAAAGTCGTGAAAAAAATTCGTGCATAAGACTTGCTATCAAGCATTCGCTGGTAATGCTCCAACGAAAAATTACCGTCACTACCTATGAATGACAAATAAAACAACCATGCAACAGGAATCACCATTATAGTAAGTACGCAAAGAACTGCTGGAGAAGTTAGCCCCAACAAAACTCTACGTTCTTTGGTCGCATGGTTTTTTAACTCTCGCTCATTCACGTGATCGTATGTAGAGGTTGACATATTAATAGCCTCCATCTTCTACAATCGTTGTATCGCTTTTATGCAGAACAAGTTTGATCTTATCACCCTCATCAATTTCATTCTGTGGCTGGCCACTTCTGGTACTTAGGCGCATGCTTATGCTTGTGCCATCGTCCAATATTACGTATATAATCTTCGTTTCACCTTGATAAACGATTTCACTCACTGTGACATTGAATATATTCATATTTTCGCTATCCTGCCCATCAACCATCACCATTAGCCGCTCTGGCCGAATCATCAGAAGCAAGTCTTTTTGGCCCTTAGGTGGCGTTTCAACCAACAATTTTTGGCCATTGAAGTAGATATCGTCGCCTTGGTGATCTACTTTTAAAAATGCAGACTCACCTATAAATTCAGCCACAAATTTGTTAGCTGGGTAGTCATACAAATTACGAGGTGTTGCGCATTGCATTAATTTTCCATTATTTATAACAACAATACGATCCGACATTGTTAACGCTTCACGTTGGTCATGTGTTACATATACAGTAGTCATTCCAAGTTCTTCATGGAGGTGACGTAATTCAATCTGCATTTTCTCACGAAGGTTTTTATCTAATGCAGACAGTGGCTCATCCATCAATAGGATGCGAGGTCCAAATACAATTGCACGCGCTAGAGCAACGCGTTGACGTTGTCCGCCTGAAAGCTGATCAATGCCACGGTCACCAAATCCAGTAAGTTGGACGGTTGCTAATGCTTGATTAACACGTTCTAAAATTTCGGTTTTATTTACTTTCCGAAGACGAAGAGGGTAACTAATGTTTTGTTCAACATTCATATGCGGGAAAAGTGCATAGTTTTGAAACATCATGCCAACACCACGCTGGTGTGGAGCTTTCAAAATAATTTCCTCATCACCAAACTTAATACTCCCATGGTCCGGTCGTGTAAAACCTGCCAGCGCCATAAGCAAGGTGGTTTTTCCTGAACCAGATGGCCCTAAAAGGGTAAGAAACTCACCTTGTTTAATCTCTAAATCAATATTATCCAATGCGTACAAATCGCCATAGCGCTTTGTAATGCCTGAAATTGAGATTGGTAAGCCGTTTACTGTAGACATTTAAATTATCCTTAAAGATTCAAAATAAAAAGGGGAGGGGCTTTCTTCATAAAGCGCACCTCCCCTAGTTTACCTAGTATCGAACCGCTACTCTGTAAGCATGTTTTGATACATAGCTGCAGCTTGTTGTTCAAACTCTGCATACCATTCCAAAGAAACAGGTAATTGAAGTGCCGCATTTTTAGGATGAGAAGGCATCAAGAGGGCCAGTTCTGCATCAATTTTACCAATGGTGTACGCCGCCTTATTGGTTGGGCCATAGGTAATATGTAATGGCAGGTTAGCCTGGTGCTTAGCTTTACTAATTTCAGCTAAGAATTCCATAGCCAGATCTTTATTTGGCGCACCTTTGGGAATTGCAAAACAATCATAATCTAACAAAGCCTGATTAAATGTGTAAGCAACTTTGGCGCCATCCTTCTTTGCAACATCAAAACGACCATTCCAACCTGAAGTCATATCTACTTCGCCATCTTTCATTAGCTGGGCGTGTTGAGCACCAGATGACCAAAATACATCAATATGCGGTTTCAATTCACGAATCTTATCGATCGCACGTTCCATGCCTGCCTTAGTTGAGAGTACTTCATAGACTTTATCGGCAGGAACTCCATCGGCAAGTAACGCGGGTTCCAGAGCACCGGCAACTTTACCGCGGTATGCGCGGGTTCCTGGGAACTTTTTTACATCCCAGAAATCAGCCCAATTTTTTGGAGCGTTTGATCCGTATGTTTCTGTATTCCACGCCATCACAGTGGAGAATACGTCACTACCAACACAGTAATCTGTTTTCAAAGTTGGGTAGAAGTCAGAGACATCAATGATGCTGTAATCTAGCTTTTCCAATAAGCCTTCTGCCGCTGCACGGGCAGCACTGCCTGAACCACTAGATACGATATCTTTTGTAACGGCGCCAGAATTCACCATGAGACGTACTTCAGACATTCCACTATAGGTTTCTTCTTTTATACTAATACCCATAGCTTTAGCACCTGGTACAAACAAAGCTTTACTTTGCGCATCCTGGTATGACCCACCCCATGAAGCTACTGTTAAATCAGCGGCAGTAGCTGATGAAGCAACAGATGCCGATAGGGCAATGCCGCCAGTAGTCATTATCACTTTTTTAAATAGTTTTAGCTTACTCATATGTTTTGATCCCTATTGTTGTTTTTCGAATTGCATCTGTTGTTAGATAACAAGTATTACTGTTACTTGATTATTGTCACTTTTTCATCCTGCTTTAAAATTAGTCTGTAATAAAGGTCCATTTACACATCTTAACCATACCAATTTTAAAACCTATTATTATTAAATTATTTATTTAGTAAAGATATATTTGTAGCTACACTCTTGATTTTACTATAACTTTTTAAAGCCTCTAAGCCTTTTTCACGACCAAACCCTGATTTTTTATTCCCACCAAATGGCACTTCAATACCACCAGCAAAATATTCGTTAACGTAAATTTGGCCGGCATTTACATCGCGAGCAAATTGATGAGCTTTTGAGAAATTTGACGTATAAACACCTGCAACTAGGCCAAAATCAGAGTCATTTGCCACATCGACTGCTTCTGCAAAGTCGTCAACCACTTGGACAGCCAAAACTGGGCCAAAAATTTCTTCCTGACACATTCGATCATTTCTTTGCAAATTATCAATAATAGTGGGCTCTACAAACCAGCCTGCACCCACCCGTGGATCGGTAATTACATTGCCACCAGCAATAATATCCAGTCCACGAGATTTGGCATCACTAAGATATTCAGCAATACGCTCCAAATGTTGTTGAGAGTTTACGGGGCCAAGTTGCAAGTCTTTAAGACCGTGGCCAATTGTTAAGGCTTTCGTTGACAACGCCAGCTTCTCTGTAAATTCTTCATGAATAGATCGCTCAATAACTAAGCGTGACCCAGCAGAACAAATTTGTCCTGCATTTTCAAAAATCGCCCCAAGCACCCCTGAGAGTGCGGAGTCAATATCACAATCGCCAAGAACGGTAATAGGGGATTTCCCACCCAGCTCCAGTATCAGACGCGTGACATTGTCCGCAGCGGATTTCATTACAGAAATACCAGTATTCACCGAACCGGTAAAGGTAATATGATCAATATCAGGATGGGCAACTAAGGGAGCGCCGGCATTAGTGCCAGTTCCTGTCACGACATTATAAACTCCTCGTGGCAATCCAGCTTGCTTAAGGATGTCTGCAAGCATTAGCGCTGTTATCGGCGTTTGCTCTGCGGGTTTCACAACGACACTACATCCAGCAGCTAAGGCAGGAGCGACACTTCGAGCTGTTGTTGATAAAGGAAAATTCCAGGGAACAATGTGAGCCGTTACCCCAATGGGTTCATGGATACTATAACCATGGTGATTAGGCCCAAGTGGGAATGTATCCCCCTGTAATTTATCGCAGGAGCCTGCATAATATTCAAAAGCACGCGCTGCACCTCGTACATCACCCAACGACTCATTCAAAGGCTTACCACAGTCAAGTGTTTCAGCGATTGCTAGGCGCTCCAAATTTTCAAGTATAAGAGCGCTGGCGCGATACAACACCCGCGAACGGTTTACTGGAAGCGACTGACCCCAACCATTGGCCATGGCTTGTTTGGCGGCCGAAACTGCTTTATCAACATCAGCCTGTTCGCCACTTGAAAAACTAATAAAGGCCTTTCCTGTGCCTGGATCGAAGCTCTCCATTTCAGTGCCTGACTCAGAAGCGACAAGTTTTCCATCTATAAAATGCTTATTGGGTAAGTTACTAATGCGACCTGTATCGAACGCTTCTTTGACCAGTTTGGACAATTTTTCAGGCATTACTTAACCTCACTGACTTGGTATTTAGATTTTTCTAGCCAGGAAGGATTAATCACCGCTCCCCACCCAGGGGCATCTGTTACCGTCGCCTTACCTTCTTTAATGTCAAACAAAGAATTAGAGAACAGATCAGATTGCCATGGATAATAGTCATCACCTTCAATTGAAAACTCAAGGTACTTACCTGCATTGGGGATTGCACGGAGTAAATGCATGGTAAATAATGTCACCAGAGTTAAGTTCGCACAATGCGGAGTAACTAATATACCAGCATCTTCAGCCATTTTTGCCACACGCATTGTGCGCGTTATTCCACCCAGGTAACACACATCAGGCTGGACAATATTAACAACACGTTGATCAATCATTTGCCGCCAATTTGCAATTTCACAATCCTGCTCACCACCCGTTATATCGATTGAAAGGGCATCTGTGACTTGCTTGGTTTGATCAAATTCCCAATACGGGCAAGGTTCCTCATAATGAGAGATCCCATAGTCTTGCAGCATATGTCCAACTTCTATGGCTCGCTCAGGTGAATAACAAGAATTAGCGTCAACCAATAGAGAGACATCACTTCCTAAAGCTTTGGCAATGGTGGGGACTATTTCTTCAGTACGCCCAGGCCACTCATCTACGTTACGACCGCACTCAGCACCAATTCTGAATTTAAACGCATCAAACCCATGTTCTTCTCGTAAACGAATAAACCTTTCAGCCTCATCTTGTGGTGTGATGTCACGTTTCATCGACGACGCATAGGCACGAATAACACCAGACGTCCCACCCAAAAGCTCACAAACACTTTTATCCTCTCGCTTACCTCGCAAGTCCCATAAAGCTGTATCTAAGCCACCTATTGCGCGCTTAACATATGAGCCTGGGAACTTGTGCTCTTTTTCAGGAATGATATCGACAAGATAGTCAATATCTGTTGAATCTTGGCCTAGAGCATGGGGAGCTACCTGGCGGTGAAGGACCTGTGCCGTTATGTCGGAAAAATAAGGTGCAACCTGTCCCCAACCTTGTAAGCCGTCTTCTGCCGTGACACGAACAAAGCAGACATATTCGTTCGTAAAGGTTTCGATTTTTTTAATTTTCATGAAACTATCCATAAACACATTCTGAATAATTAACAAATAATAACAAGAATTGGATTGACAGTAAGATCCATTATGTAAAATACTTAGGACCAATTTTAAAATCTGGCTACAAAGTAATGAAGCATTCAGGCGGCGCTTTACTATCATCT
Organism: Planktomarina sp.; assembly: GCA_028822275.1. Taxonomy (GTDB): domain Bacteria; phylum Pseudomonadota; class Alphaproteobacteria; order Rhodobacterales; family Rhodobacteraceae; genus Planktomarina. The sequence continues at coordinate 7,115 of JAPKEA010000068.1, forward strand.
ATTACAATAGATAAAGGTTCAAAACAAAAAATTAGCACTCAAGTATTTATAGGAATACGTGACATTATCTTGAGCGAAGGTCTTAAAGCTGGCGAGCGATTGCCTGCGAGTAGGACTCTAGCAATTGAGCTTAGCGTTTCAAGAACAACAGTTATCGATGCCTTAGAAAGACTTATATCTGAAGGATTGCTTGAAGCCCGTTCTGGCGCTGGGACGTTTGTCAGTGACGTTATGCAGGAAGATCGTCCATCTCTTCAGAACACGCACTTAAAGCTTGGTGATGACAATAAAGAACATCCTGTAAAACTTTCCAATGTAATAGAAAAAGCATTGCCAGATTTAATTGCACGCGATCACCTTCCAAAAGAACCTCGTTGCTTTATAACAGGGTTGCCCGCACTTGATGAATTCCCCATGTCTCAATGGTTGAGGTTGTCCAGCAAAAATTTGCGTGGAGAACGCTCTAATATTATGGGCTATGGCCAGCCCTTTGGCTTACAAAGGCTTCGCAGTGCTATCGCTTCCCATATAAATGCAAGTCGAGGAATACTATGCAACCCTCAACAAATATTCATTACTGGAGGAGCGCAACATGCTTTTCAACTAATCAGTAGCATGCTGCTTAATAGCAACGATAAAGTGTGGATAGAAAATCCCAGTGCTATTGGCGCTAGAAACAGCTTAATTGCAAATGGTGCAAAACTCATTCCTGTCAATGTCGACAAAGATGGAATCATCGTTAGCGAAGGTTTGAAACAAGCCCCTGATTTTAAGCTTGCCTTTGTAACCCCATCTCACCAACAACCATTAAGCATAATAATGAGTTTAAAACGTCGTTTTTCCCTGCTGGTAGCAGCCGAAGACGCTGATGCATGGATCATTGAGGATGATTATGACAGTGAGTTTCACTTTGAAGGTCAGCCTGTCCCAACTTTGAAAAGTGTTGACACAAATGATCGAGTCATTTACGTAGGAACTTTTTCTAAAAGCATTTTCCCTTCCTTACGTATTGGCTTTATCATTTCCCCACTAGGGTTGGTTGACCCGTTTGAACAAATTTTTAATTCTATTCAATCTGGTGTTCCAACCCATTCGCAGGCTGTCATCTCTGACTTCATGGACGAAGGGTATTTTGCCACTCACATTCGCAGAATGAGAAGTATTTATGCTGAGCGCTATCATGCATTAAGAGATTTATCCGAACGTTATTTGCCAGAGTTTTTAGACATTCAACCGACACAAAGTGGCTTACATACAGTAGGTTTTTTAAAACAAGATACCGATGAGATAGCTCTATCTTTAGCCCTTGATAAAAAAGGGGTTTCAGCTTTGCCATTGAGCAGATATTGCCTTAAAAAAATTGACAATAAAGGCTTTACCCTTGGCTTTGGTGCAGTCAACCCTGACCAAATAAAATCCAGTATTATAATCATGGCTGATACCTTTAATGAGCTAATTTAAGAAGCTATATTGGTCTGGTGAAATTATTATAATGGTTATATATTTACAACCAATATTTATTTAATCTTTTAATTTGTTTTCAATAAATCACTAGCAACTGCAGTTCGCTAGATCAGAAGGTTATAAAGTGCATACTTATGATTTTATAATTGTTGGTGCGGGCTCTGCAGGATGTGTACTGGCCCACAGGTTGTCTGAAAGTGGACAATACAAAATCCTTATCCTTGAGGCTGGTGGCTCAGACCTTTCCCCGTGGGTACAAATTCCCATTGGCTACGGTAAAGCATTTTATAACAAAAATATGAACTGGATGTATCAAACGGAACCGGTTGACGGGTTAAACGGCAGGTCGAGTTATTGGCCTAGAGGAAAAGTTATTGGTGGATCTAGTTCGATTAATGCCATGGTTTACATCCGAGGACATCAGGAAGATTTCAATGAATGGGAAGCACTTGGTAACGATGGCTGGGGGTGGGGTAGCGTCCTCGAGTATTTCAAAAAGTCGGAACAAAACTCGAATGGGGCAAATAATTGGCGAGGTGGAGACGGTCCACTTCATGTTTGTGATGTTTCAAAAGATCTTCACCCACTGTGCCAAAATTTTATAAAGGCTGGTCAGGAATGTGGACTAGAGTTTAATTCTGATTTTAATGGAGAGAAACAGGATGGGGTCGGCTTTTATCAAAATACTTTGAAAAATGGCATACGTATGTCAAGCGCTCGTGCGTATCTCTGGCCTGCTAGAAAAAGATCCAATGTAACCATTATTAAAAACGCCCTAGCGACACGAATTCTGTTTAAAAACAAAACAGCTGTTGGCATTGAATACAGTCAAAGAGGCGAAACAAAAAAAGCATTTGCCAGCAAAGAAGTTATTTTATCAGCGGGTTCGATCAACACACCTCAATTATTAAATCTCTCTGGTGTCGGTATTACTGCGAACTTAAGAGAGAAAGGTATTGAAGTTATTCATGACGCCCCCGCTGTGGGTCAAAACATGCAAGATCATCTGTGCATTGATTTTCTTTATCGCTCAAAGGTCCCCACCTTAAATCAACAACTAAGTCCTTTTTGGGGCAA
>JAPKEA010000498.1 GCA_028822275.1 Planktomarina sp.
GGCAAATGGGCGGACTTATTTTGATGCTTCTCACTCAACTCGCAGACCTGCCCAGGACATACTTCGCCAACCACTGCCAGTAGTTGAAGCGTAGGGGCTTTGTCGCTGTCGAGATCAAGATCGTACACAGACGCCCCAACAATCTCTGCCAGTCTAGCACCGGTATCTGAGATCATAGCTACAGCCCATCTAAGGTCATCATCTATCTGGTAGCGGCTTTGCTGGATCAGCTTTACATCACTCAAAGTGATTGGAACACGGTTCTTAACACCATTATCTCTATCTAGACAAAGTCCTGAGAACGGACTCCGAATCTCTAGTCCCCATTCACTCACTGCGAAGTTATACACGGCCTTAACTGTGGTCAGCACCCGTGTAATTGAGCTAGATGCCAACCCTTTGCTCAGTAGAAAATCTCTAAATGTGACAGCATCTGATCTCGCATAATGAGCTAGAGGCTTGTTCTTAGGGACTTTTAACAAATACAGACACGCCCTTTGAACAGCTTTTGTAAAAGTATTCCCACGATTTTTACCTTTGTGAAGCAAATAGTATTCTGCCGCCTCCGCGAAGCTAAGGCCGGCAGTATCACAATTACCAGAATCTGTGTTGGAGCTGGATCCTGATTCTCTGAGAAAGCCTGAGAACGGGTCATTGTAGAGGGCTCTGAAGGCCGTCCACTGAGCTTCAAGCTTGGCAGAGTATTCAATAGCTTTGCGCAAAGCATATTTATGGGAGCGTGTTCGTAGGGAAAAGGAGAGCATATTACGCCGATAATGGCTTTGCAGATCCATGGGAACGAGCCGCTGATAATAGAATATACCAGCTTTTTGAAACAGATATGAGGGCATAAAACATACTCCAAAACCTACAACGACAGAGCCTACCGAGGTTAATTTTGCAGTAAAGTCAGTGAGTTATGCTTTTAAGTGGTGCCCAGGAGAGGCAATCTATACTGTAATTAGTTTGATGTTTATCAGGAGCTTGTAGGCATGTAAGATTATAGAAATGGTCACAAAAACGGTCCTGCGAGCAGCAACCGAAGTTACCACTCGCACGGGAAGTCTTTAGATAGCTTTCAAAATATTCTAACTTAGCCTTGCAGCAGGCTCAGTACGTTTTGTTTAGCTGCATTGGCTTGGGCCAGCATCGCTGTTGAGGCTTGCTGAAGAATTTGGTTTTTCGCCAAGGCCAGTGGAATTTATACCTTTCGTCTCGTGCGTACAAGTAATAGTATGTTGGGACAGGTATCGAACGACTGTATTATTTGTCTGCGTATTTCCGTCCTTTTGTTGGGCGGACTCTACACAAATTTGGAGGAGTTTTAGGGGCGCAGGTCAGTATTATGACTTCCAAGCTTACCAGACCGCGCAGTGCTGTCACCCATCAGCATTGCAACGTGCGCGGATTTCTTCGATCACAACCGGATCAAACGTAGGCAGCCGCCCTTCATCTAAAGCCGCCAGAATACTGTGACGCGCCAACATATAATGCCGTTCATTGTTCTTCTTTATCATTGGGAATCCAAGCTCGCGCAGCGACAATACCGGGGCCGCACCAATATAGTTTTTCGATCGTGCCGAGACCGTCAAGAGCTCTCGCATATCCTCAGGCGTCGCATTTTCTAACCCCGCAAAGATCATCGCATCACGACGCGCCACCAAAGTAGGGTCCGTTACAATCATATCCCCAATCGCTTCCCACAGCCTCTGCGCGTCAAGCTCCTTTAACAAAGCGTCGAACCGCTCTTGTGAAAAGAGCGCTATTGAGGCCGTCGCAGCACCTAACATCTGCCGCGAGAACGCCCGTTCGCCCCGCCGTAATGTCACTTCCTTGTTCGACGAAACACGATACTGCGCCCAAAACGACTGGAAAGCCTTCGACTCCCACAAGGGTGACTTGATGAGGAAGCAATAGGAGCCAAAAAAACCCTGCTTACGACCGTCAGCGGTCACGTCGCCAAAGACCTGTGTGCCCACATAGTCTTGCGAAGTTGCGTGCATGTCCGCCAGAAGTGTCGCACTTTTCGAGATTGGAAACCATACGCTATCATTCAGAAACAGGACTTCGCGGGGGCGTAACCCAAGTTTTTCAACTAGCCAAACGCCATCACGATACCCTCCAAAATCGTAGCCAAAATTTGGACGCTCAACAACCATATGCGACAGCTCCTGAAAAGTGGTCCGGTCCATGTCGCTCAATGGAGTATTGCTAATGACCAAAGGTGCAAATCCGTTTTCGACCATATGAGCGCAGGTTTGGAAAACGGATCTCGCGACGCCGCCAGGTTGATACACAAGAAAAATCGCCAGCGCCTTCCCCGCAGCCTGCGCCCCCGCACTGATCCTCAGATCGAG
>JAPKEA010000069.1 GCA_028822275.1 Planktomarina sp.
TAACCGAAGAATTTTTTTCTCAAGATCCGCAAAAGTTGACTATAAAATTTTTATTATTAACCGATTGTTCTCATTATTAATTTCTCCCTTACTTATTACTCAGATTGCAATCGCGACTTTGATTTTTTATACTTTGCACCGACAAGATATAGTTCATGCTGGGCAGTTTTCAGATGCTAATGAAATTTTTGTAATAGCTTTTTTCTCGGTATCTATGTTTATAGTTGACGACTTTACCAAGTACTTTTTGCATCGGTGGATGCACCGCTTACCTGTGCTTTGGGCATTTCACAAAGTTCACCATTCGGCTGAAACTATGACTCCAATTACGGTTTACCGCGTACACCCGGCAGAGGGGGTTTTATACGGTTTGCGTAGTGCAGTTACTCAGGGTTTTGTTATCTCAACTTTTGTCTTCGCATTTGGTAATATTGTGGATTTGTACACCATTGTTGGAGTAAATATTTTAGTTTTCTGCTTCCACGTTGCTGGTTCTAATCTCAGACATTCGCATATAAATATTAGCTACTGGGGCTGGGTTGAGCATATTTTTATTTCGCCAGCACAGCACCAAGTTCATCACTCAATAGCCGAAGAACACTACGATAAAAACTTTGGAGCAGCCCTAGCTATTTGGGATTGGCTTTTCTGTTCTCTTCATGTTTCTGACGCTGAACAGGATTTGAAATATGGCTTAGTGGGTTCATCAGAAACACCGCAAAACCTAAGCAGCATGTATTTTAATCCTTTTAAAGAGACTTACACTAAATCAATAAACTTCATTCAGAACACTAATATTTATTGGCTAGCAAAAAAATAATTAATGACTAATGTTAGTGATTTTTTAAATTCATAGAGGCTAACTTGTGCTATGGGAAGTGTGAAAAATGTCGTAATAACAGGTGGAAGTCGTGGAATCGGCCATGCTACCGTTAAATTATTTCATGATGCAGGTTGGCGTGTTTTTACTTGTTCAAGCCAAAGTTTTGATTCTCGTTGTACGTGGAGCTTTGGAGCGGACACTCATATTAAAGTAGACTTGGCTGACGAAAAAAAGACAGAGATAGCAATTATTGACTTAAAAAATAAGCTAAATGGAAAATTACATGCTCTAATAAATAACGCTGGAGCTTCTCCAAAATCTCCAAACGGAGGGCGTTTAAATGTATTGAGCACAGATTTGGAAGAGTGGCATCGCGTATTTAGTTTGAATTTTTTTGCTCCATTATTGATGGCAAGAGGTCTACGTGACGAACTTGCTTCAGTAGGTGGCGCTGTTGTTAACATAACTTCTATCGCGGGAAGTCGTGTTCATCCATTCGCGGGAGCAGCGTATGCAACATCAAAAGCTGCCCTAACTGCGTTAACTAGGGAAATGGCCCATGACTTTGGTCCTTTAGGTGTGCGGGTAAATGCAGTTGCTCCTGGAGAAGTTGAAACTGATATTATTAGTATAGGGACTGATCAGATAGTTTCAAATTTACCTCTACGCCGAATTGGCCAGCCTGAGGACGTCGCAAATGGGATTTTCTTTTTATGCTCTAGCAATTCAAGCTATATGAACGGATCTGAAATTTCAATTAATGGCGGACAAGACATCTAAAACTATTTCTTTTTAGGACTATTACTTTGAACTGCCATTCTAAGCATCTCATAACGGGTGGTTGTTTAAGTATTACTCGCGACCCAATCTAATACCGATACCCGCACAGATTGATGTCCATCGCCACGGGCTTTATCTATAACGTCTTTCAATGCTTTGAGATCTGTACGGCGCATCAAGTGTTTTACGGGACCTATAGATGCAGGTCGCATGGATAGAATATGAATGCCAAGAGCTGCAAAGCAGATGGCTTCAAGGGGTCGACCTGCGTCTTCACCACAAAATGACAGGCGCGTGTTTGTTTCACGAGCCCGCCTGACAATTTGCTCCAGGAAGTTCAGGAAGCTTGTGTTTAATGTGTCATAACGTTTACGCACACGTTCATTTTCTCGATCAGCTGCAAAAAAGAACTGCTTGAGATCATTTCCGCCAATCGCCAGAAAATCGACTTCCTTCAGAAACTTATCTGGTGCAAACGCGAGTGATGGTGTTTCAAGCATCGCACCAACACGAATGGAATGCGGTAGTTCATGGCCAAGACGTTTTTCACGGGTAATGGCCTTATCTAACTCAGCACGTGCGCCCTGAAATTCATCATATTGCGCAATGAATGGGAACATCACTGAAAGCTCGCGCCCGGCAGTCGCGCGTAAGAACGCCTGCAGCTGCATCCGCAAAATACCTGGCTTATCCAGTCCTACTCGAATAGCGCGCCAGCCCATTGCAGGGTTGGGCTCATCTGTTGGGGTCATATAAGGCAGCACCTTGTCGGAGCCTATATCGAGAGTCCGAAACACTACCCTTTGCCCACTAGCCGCATTCATAACCCGCGTATATTGGGCAACAAGTTCTGCCCGCTTTGGCATGCGGTCTTGGGTGAGAAACTGGAGTTCTGTACGAAAAAGGCCAACGCCTTCGGCGCCTGAACTTGAAAGAGATGGTAAATCAGCCATCAGGCCTGCGTTCATCATCAACGAAACTTGAGTACCACATCTAGCTTGTGCTGGCTTGTCTAGAAGTTCAATATATCGGTCAGCGGCCTGAGCTTCCATTGCAATTTTATCACGAATAGCTTTCTGAACGCCTTCATCGGGCCTCAAATGCACTAGAGCTTGATCGCCGTCCAGCATAATAATATCGCCATTTAAGGCTTCAGTGATAATTCCTTTCGCGTGAATGACTAATGGAATTGCCAAAGCACGCGCGACAATAGCAGCATGTGATCCAACTGAGCCTTCTTCCAGCACAATACCTTTAAGGGTTCGCCCGTAGTCCAACAGCTCTGCGGGGCCGATATTACGTGCTACAAGAATTGGGTTAGGGGGGACATCAGCCCCGGTGTCGCTGCCCTGGCCTGTAAGTAGTCTGAGCAGGCGATTAGAAAGATCATCTAGATCATGAAGCCTGTCGCGAAGATAAGCATCATTGGACTGTTCTAGGCGGCTGCGAGCTGTAGATTGCTCTTTCTCAACTGCGGCTTCGGCCGAGAGGCCGCGCTGGATGTCTTCCTCCATGCGCCTTCGCCAGCCTTTGGAGTTAGCAAACAGTCGATAAGCCTCTAAGATCTCAAGCTGCTCTGCGTCGCCACTGCGGGCCTCAAAAAGCATTTGATCTACTGATACGCGTAGACGCTGTAATGCATCATCCAAGCGTGTTTTCTCAACGTCTGGATCGTCCGCAATTGGGTTTGTTACGACCACACGCGGCTCATGCAGATACACTAGACCTTCAGAAACACCCTCTTGACCTGTATGACCCTCAAATGTGGCAGGCTTTTGGTGGCGGGCCGATAGGGCATCGCCGTCTCCAACGAAAGCTCCAAGCTCGGTCATTTCAGCCAGTACCATGGCAACAACTTCGAGAGCATAGGTTTCATCCGCAGAAAATTCGCGAGCCTCTTTGGATTGTACTACCAAAACGCCCAAAGACTCGCCCAGTCGTTGAATGGGTACACCAAGAAAAGAGGGATAAATTTCCTCACCAGTTTCTGGCATAAATCGAAAGCCTTTGGTCGCCGGGGCGTTAGGAGTGTTGATTGTTTGGTTATAGCGGGCAACCCGACCAACTAGACCTTCACCAATGCGCATTCGTGTTTGGTGAACTGCAGCTGCATTCAGCCCTTCGGTGGCGCACAACTCCAAGGTTTCTTTGTCTCTAAACAGATAGATAGAGCAAACCTCTGATCCCATGGAATGGGCGGTGAGGTTTACTATCCGGTTGAGCCGCGCCTGTCCTGCCGAATCCTCAGCCATTGCGTCACGCAATGATCCAAGTAATTTACGACTCTCACTCTCCGATGCTTGGACCATATAGAACGGTATCCCTAAACTTCTTTGTTCAACTCAAAAGCATCATGCAGGGTCTGGACTGCTAATTCCATATATTTTCGTTCGATTAAAACAGAAATTTTTATCTCTGACGTCGTGATGACTTTAATATTTATACCCTCTGTATGCAAAGCTTCAAACATTTGCGCGGCAACCCCCGCGTGACTACGCATCCCAATGCCAACAACTGAAACCTTTGCAACAGCTTCATCTGCGACTAATTTGTGAAAGTTTATATTCCCAGTTTCTTTTGCACTTTGCATTGCTTTCTCTGCTCGCAGTACTTGGTCGGTCGGGCATGAAAAGGTCATATCTGTACGACCGTCTTCACTGATGTTCTGAACAATCATGTCGACATTGACGCCAGCTTTTGACAGTGGGCCAAAAATGGCTGCAGCAATTCCGGGTCTATCAGCCACTGATATTAGAGTCATTTTGGCTTCGTCACGGCTATAAGCAATGCCTGCTACCACATTTGATTCCATAATTTCCTCCTCGGCGCATACCAATGTGCCAGCTTCGTCTGATGGTTCTTCGAAAGAACTTAGGACACGAACTCGTACGTTGAAACGCATCGCTAATTCTACTGAACGAGTTTGCAGAACTTTGGCCCCAAGCGACGCCAGTTCTAACATTTCTTCGAAAGCAATTTTATCTAGCTTCCGAGCTTTTTCTGAGATCCGTGGATCTGTCGTATAAACTCCATCGACATCAGTATAAATATCGCAGCGCTCAGCGTCAAAAGCCGCAGCAAATGCCACAGCAGTCGTGTCTGATCCGCCGCGGCCAAGTGTTGTTATGCGACCTTGTGGACTTACACCTTGAAAGCCTGAAACGACTGCAACTCGCATGCCTTGTCCAAATTTGTCATCCAAGTTTTTGCTAGGAATCTCTTCAATCCGCGCATTTGCATGTGCATCGGTAGTTTTAACCGGTACTTGCCACCCCTGCCAACTACGCGCTGAAATATTCATTTCCTGCAAGGTTAATGCCATTAATCCTGCAGTCACATTTTCACCAGAGGACACAACTGCATCGTATTCTCGGGCGTCATACACGGGTGATGTTTCATTTACCCAGCCGACCAATTCATTGGTTTTACCAGACATCGCTGAGACTATGACAATAACATCATAGCCTTTTTTGACCTCCAAACGAACGCGCTCGGCGGCGTTACGTATACGGTCTAGGTTGGCAACTGATGTGCCGCCAAATTTCATGACCAAACGAGGCATGGGACTTCCATTTATCTACGGCTTCGGCGTTTTGGTAGGCTTTCGTAGCTAAAAGGGCAAGGGTATCAGTTGGAAATTATCAACTTTAACACGTAGTTTTCAGTTGGTTTGGCGCTTTGGAATGAACGGCAAAGGTGTCACAGGAATACCGTCCTCAATGAGGGCTTTTGCTTCTTCGGGCTTGGCTTCGCCATATATTGATCGTGTTGGACTGTCGCCATCATGCATCGCACGAGCCTCTGTTGCAAAGTTTAATCCCACATAATCCGAATTTTTTTCAATATCTGATTTAAGTTTTGACAGAGCTTTCGCCGTTTCGCTGTCTTGTGGGGCAAAAGGGCGTTTGTCTTTGGTTCTTTTGGTGTTAACTTTTGGTGCCATCAGGGATTTAGAAATTGTATTATCACCACATTCTATGCAGCTCAAATGACCCCTCATTGCCAATTTTTCAAAGGACTCAGAAGACTGAAACCAACTTTCGAATATGTGATTTTTGCTGCATTTTAACGAAAAGTGGATCATCCTGCAGGTTCCTTTTTGACCCCTTTGAGGTAGTCTACATATTCCGACCATACAAGTGGCGTTAAAATAAGATTTTGTCCTACGTTTTAAGACCTTTGATAGTTGTTGATTTAATGAGGGCCGCAAGATCTGGTTCATCAACACGCCTAGCGGCCTGTTTTCTAGTGAACCATTTGCGGGACCTTTGATTTTTCTCCTTATATTCAGTATCTAAGTTTTTGACCTTCAAGGGATAGACTGTAACTATGCAGGGAAGGCTTGCTTCCCCTGAAATCATTTTTTCATAGCAATAGACACCAATTGGTCGCTCAGACAGTTTGCCACGGACCCCAGCTTCCTCGGAGGCTTCAGTTGAGACAATTTCGGCAGGGGTCATACCATTTTCTGGCCAACCCTTAGGGATAATCCAACGTTTGGTCCTCCGAGAGGTTATCAATAAGATTTGGATTTTTTCGTCAACAACGCGATAGCACAGAGCCCCAAACTGGGATCTTGTCTCGCGTTTCTGCTCCGATGGTATCGAAAGCGGGAAAGGTATTAAGTTTGAGCTGCTCATGGCTTTGATAATGTTTTCATTTTTGTTTGTACCGTATAACCTAGGCATGATGAAATTACAAAAGCGATCCCTTCTCAGGTCTTTCAAGCTAGGTTGCCTAAATTTAATCCTTAAACGGAGAAATGTTTTTGGTAAGTTTTTTTGTGTTTTAATCTTATGCTTATCGTCACTTATTTTCAGTTTGAGTATGCTTCAAGCGCAATCATTAACCGTATTTGCGGCAGCCAGCCTTAAGCAGCCCCTTGATAAAATCGGGCGCGAATATGGTGCAGCAATGGAGTTAGACCTTCGCATTTCATATGCAGCATCCAGTGTGTTGGCTCGGCAAATTGAATTTGGAGCGCCTGCAGATGTTTTCGTCTCGGCCAACCTTGATTGGATGAAGCATTTACAGATCAAAAATATTTTAGCCGAACCTGCCCAAAATGTTGCATTAAACTCTTTGGTGATTGCCGCCCTATCAGGAACTACGCCACAGAATAATTTGTCGCTTGTGGCTACAGATTTGATTTTACGTTTGGGTAGTGGCCGTCTGGGCGTGCCGCTGATGGACGCGGTTCCTTTAGGGCTTTATACAAAGCAAGCCCTAACAGAATTGCACCTGATCGAGCCTCTAAGCACCTATATTGTTCAGCAAGATAATGCGCGCAGCACTCTAATGAGCCTCCTACGAGGTGAAATTGAACTAGCAGTTTTATACGCAAGCGATGTTGTAGCAAACCCCAGGATCATTTCTGTAGTAGCAATTCCTTCAAGATTGCATGACACTGTCACCTATACGGTTGCACCGATCACTCTGGCTGGGGGCAATTTTGCGCATTATCTTACGAGCCCTAAGGCTCAGGCTATATTTGTAGAGTACGGATTTTTACCCCCATGAGTTGGATGTCTCTAACCACAGCTGAAGTTCAGGCCATTATGCTTTCATTTTGGGTGGCTTTAGGTGCTGTTTTTTTTAGTTTGCCGCTGGCAACTTTTGTCGCTTTTGTTCTGGCACGGTATCGCTTCTGGGGGCATGGGCTTCTTAACGCTATCGTGCATCTGCCCCTGGTTATGCCGCCTGTTGTAACTGGATATTTGCTACTGGTGCTATTCGGACGCAAAGGGATTTTTGGCCCTCTTTTTGAAGTATTGGGCATTCAAATAGCCTTCACATCTATTGGGGCTGCTGTGGCAGCTGGTGTGATGGCATTTCCTTTGATTGTAAGGTCTATAAGAATGGCGTTTGAGGCCATAGATCCAAGGTTGGAAGAAGCTGGAGCAACATTGGGCGGCAAACCATCTTTGGTCTTTATGTTTATTACCTTACCGTTAATTGGGCCAGGACTTTTGGCTGGTGCCGTAGTTGGTTTTGCGAAGGCACTTGGAGAGTTTGGAGCAACGATTACCTTTGTTTCGAATATTCCGAGTGAAACGCAAACGATTGCGTCTGCAATTTATGCCTTGCTCCAAGTTCCAGGACAGGAAGCCGCAGTTGTAAGGATGATTAGTTTCTCGATTTTATTGTCGTTTGGTGCTTTGTTGATGTCCGAAACACTTGCTCGCCGTATGCGTCGATCATGAGTGTGGAACTTGACATCAAGCTAAAACGTGGGACATTTGAATTGTCTGCAAAGTTGCAGGTGCCAGCAGGCTTGACAGTCATTTTTGGTGCTTCTGGGAGCGGTAAAACCACTTTGTTACGTGCAGTCGCGGGACTGAATTTACCTGATCAAGGAACAATCTATATTGACGGATCAGATATGTCGGTTACGCCTCCTTACCTGCGCTCAGTTGGGTATGTTTTTCAAGATGCGCGTCTTTTGCCACACCTCGATATTGCTGGTAATTTAGATTTCCCAAAAAAAATGGGCCGCAATGTGTCGGTGGAAGCGCGATCTGAAGTGATTGAACTTTTAGAGCTTGGACCATTGTTGGGCCGCTCTGTTAAAGATTTGTCTGGCGGGGAAGCGCAGAGGGTTTCTCTTGGAAGGGCTTTGCTCAGCGCCCCAAAATGCCTTTGCATGGATGAACCATTGTCCGCATTGGATCATGGGCTTAAACAACGTATTCTCCCATTTTTAGAACGGCTGCGCGACCAAACAAGAATTCCAATTATTTATGTGACACATGACCCATCAGAGATGGCGCGTTTGGCAGATCATATTGTATTAATGCAAAACGGACAAACAGTGATGTCAGGTCCGGCTTCAGAAATATTGTCAAACCCCGCCGCGGTGCCCATTTTAGGGGTTCGGGCTGCGGGAACTGTAATATCTGTAAAAACACTGGGTTTGGATGCAGAGACTGGGCTTGCAGTTGTAGCCTTTTCAGGAGGGCAGCTATTACTACCTGATACGACCCACATCGTAGGTCGAGACATTCGTTTGCGTATTGCGGCTCATGATATTGTTTTGGCCAAGGAGCGACCACGAGCTCTATCAGCATTAAACATTCTTAAGGGCAAAATCACTGGCTTCTATCGTGGTCAAAGCTCTGGAGTGATGGTGCAGTTTAAAGTTGGCGATACAGTATTTTTGGCTCGTGTAACGGCTTATTCTGCTGAGAAAATGGGTCTTGTGTTAAATCAAAAAATATTTGCAATTGTAAAAGCCAGCGCGTTTGATCCAGCAGGTATCGGTACTTAAATATCCATATTAGTCTGCTGAACCTGTAAACGACGCTTGCAAAATTGATTAATTGCAATTTCTTTGGTGCATTAAATTGCTTTCTTAACAGAGTTTTAATTTTGATAATTTTTTGTGGTATGGCTTTTTACTTTTTGATCAAATAGGGACATCGATTAACTAACAACGGTTGGCTTTTGATGAGAATTTCCACCTCTGAGTTTATTGCGCTTATGGCAATGCTGGTAGCGACGGTTGCTATTTCAATAGATGCAATGTTACCGGCTCTTCCTGATATTGCGGCAGAATTAGCTCCAAACAATCCTAATAAAGTTCAATTTATTTTATCAACTTTTATCATAGGATTAGCCTTTGGAACTTTGATAGTAGGGCCCCTTTCAGATAGTTTTGGACGCAAAAATATTCTATACTTTGGTGCAACCATATATGTTTTGTTTTCCGCAGTATGTGTTTTTGCAACTGATTTAGAAACGATGATTTTCGCCCGTGTTTGCCAGGGAATTGGGGCTGCGGCTCCCCGAATAGTTTCGCAGGCCTTAATCCGAGACTTATATTCTGGGAGAGAAATGGCTAGGATTTCATCATTTGTAATGATGATCTTTTCTATCGTGCCAGCTTTAGCACCTTTGCTTGGAGCAGGAATGATTTCAGTGTTTGAT
>JAPKEA010000070.1 GCA_028822275.1 Planktomarina sp.
TGGAAACACTGTGCCGGTTCAAGTCCGGCCCCGGGCACCATTACAAATCAATGACTTAGCTAAATCTACTCCGCTATCTGCGTCCGGGTTACGTCGCCATGGGACACTGGTGGGACAGTTGCTCAATCTGAACGTCAATGCCAGTTCCTCAATAAAACATATAAAGTCCGATATATTCTCTTCTTTAGCCTTGGTTTTCAGCCTACCAAAGAGTTTGTTTTGGTAGTGTTTCGTAGCAAATCGTATCATTTTATTCCATTTTCTTCCGTTTCTTTACAATCAGTTACATCCTACCTACTTTCGTATTATATTGTTATAAAACAATCACTTAAGATTATTTTAGTTAGTATTTCGCTGTCTTTTTTGGTAAGCTATTGCTGTCGATTTTATATTTAAAAGCCTCAGGAGAAGACTATGGCAACCATTGAAAAACGTGTGGATTCTACTGGATGCACCACCTATCGAGTCAAAGTGAGAATGAAGGGATATTCTCAAGAAACTGCGAGTTTTCAGAGACGTACGGACGCTAAACACTGGGCGTCTAAGATTGAATCTGAAATGCGAGAAGGGCGCCACTTTAATAAGCCTGAATCGAAGGTTCGTACCCTTAGTGAATCGATAGAGCGCTACCAAAAAGAAGTTCTTGAGATTGATCTAAATTGATTATTCTACACCTCGTTGTATACTCAATGAGTATCGAAAACAGCATATTTATAGGGTTACCTTGTTACTCAAAGAGTACACCTTTATATATTTACCACTCATAGAAGCGTTAAAAGGGAATAAAACACTTAACCATAAATACTTAAACTTTTAACGCGGGCGGATCTACAAATTCTGGGCGACCAGAAAACTCCCACGCAACGGTTGTGCGTGAAACTCCCAATAACACGCCATGCAGATCTGCTGGATGGGACCAAAACCCATCACCTTCTAACTCCTTATTATTTCCCCTTGGAGTCCAGCGCACACCCGCACTTAAAAACCGCTCAACAAGATTTCTAATATCATGACTCTCACAGGAACACATATAGAGAGAATCTCCACGTCGCTGCGTCCAACGTCCCATTGGGACTTCATTATTTACTACCTGCGCCAGCTCTATACGGTCTAGTCGATTAGGTGGGTCGAACAATGTTAGGCAGCCGTCATAGCCGAATAACTTACTCTGAATAGAGGAAAAACGATTGGGGTCAAGATCAAATACACCGGCGTAGTGAGACGCTACTTTGCGCCAATCACTGAAAAGGCTGTGAGTAACTTCATACAGAAAGCTCACAGCGCCGATACGATTACGTGACTTCGTGGCTGTTATCACAAACGGCATACCATAGTGCTCGCTACTTGGCAGATAAAACTGATCACCGTCTTCTATGAGCGTAAAGTTCATTGCTCGTAAGCGATTTTTCAATTGATCGGGGTTGGCGCAGCACAGTCCAGCAATCATCAATCCCTCACCATTGGTAGTTAAGAAATCAGCCGTATAACCCGCCCCATCGGCTTGGCACAGTTCAATCTCGCTTTCTCCAAGAGCCATCACTATGCGACTAGCATTGAGGTACTGGCTATATGATCTATCAATTACCTCTGCGCCGAGTAAACGATTAAACGTCGCTGCCGCTTTATCGATCGACTTGACAGCGATCTGAACACGATCGATTCGATCAATCATCTTACGCTCCTCATTAACAACCCTCAAAGATCGGTGGTTTTTTCGCCAGGAAAGCATGAGCTGCAGACTTATGATCATCGGTCATCGTACTTAAAACCATATGAGCAGCCTCTATATCTAACACCTGCGCTAGCGATCCCTGCTGTGCCATATTGATATTTTTTTTAATATAACCAATGGCAATTGTTGGCAGATTAGCTAAGGACTCAATATATTTCTTTGACTCTTGCTCTAAGGTCTCGACTGTAACTAACCTGTTAGCCAGGCCAAGTTGATAGGCTTGCTTTCCTAGAATGACATCGGCGGTGAAATACAGTTCTCTCGCCTTGGCTGCCCCAACCATGTGAGTCAAAAACCAGGCGCCACCAAAATCTCCCGAGGTTCCAACGCGAGTAAAAGCAGTAGTTATTTTAGCCGTATCGACCACCATCCTCATGTCACAGGCCAGTGCCAACGACAAACCAGCCCCCGCGCAGGCGCCCGGAATAATGGCTAGCGTGGGTTTCGGCATCGTATATAAAAGTTCGCTAATACGCGTTCGTTCCCGTAATAACTCAACCGAATCATGCTCGGCAGCGATAGCACCAGTGTCGTCAACAAAACCTTTTACATCTCCCCCCACGCAAAAAGTATTACCTGACCCAGTAAGCACTAGTAATCTAACTTTAGGATCTTTTGCTAATCGTACAACCGCCTCTGCCATTGCATTCATCATCGCCGCCGTCATAGCGTTGCGATCTTGCGGGCGATTCATAGTCAACGTAGCCACGCCATTATCAAAACTTTCTAGTAATTGTTTAGTCATTGCTCACTACCTCAAAAATGAAAAATTGGGGTTGAATTTGTCGAATAAGCTCTACACTCTCAAAATTTGCTTGGGATTTCATTAAAAGGACCCCATTTATCCACTCTTAGATCTGAGGGGAGATGTAACACACGATCAGCAATAATGTTGGCCAAAATCTCGTCAGTGCCCCCAGCAATTCTCATTCCAGGGGATGCCATAAACTCAGCATGGAAAATATCTTTTTGAATAGTGCCATCTGACGATGTGATTGCACCATGGCCTTCCATTAGTTCTAAACAAAATGCATAGATATCCTGCACCATGGGTTGCTTCACCATTTTTACAATCGACTCTTCAGGACCCGGATCAGTCCCCTTTGACTGCGCTGTTAATGAACGCAATCCGTTATAGTAAAGTCCACTTGACTTGCACCACCAATCAGCTACTTTATCTCTAACTGCTGCATTGTTAATGGCGGCTTCGCCGTCAATTTTAACTTGATTTGCCAGTGCCAATAAAAGGTCCACATCTTCTGCCCGCTTTCTACCTCTCAAACTCGCCCGCTCATTCATTAAGGTCGCCACGGTAATCTTCCATCCTTCTCCGATATCACCAAGACGCTGTGTATCGGTAACATGTAAATCAGTAAACAGCTCTTCGTTAAAGTCTGCACTCCCAGTCATATCGCGTATGGGCTGCAACGTTATCCCAGGTGCATCCATTTCTACCACAAAACAGCTTAAACCTTTATGCTTCGGTAGACTCGCATCAGTCCGAGCAATCATTAACCCTAAGTCACTATAGTGCGCAAAAGAGCTCCATATTTTTTGTCCATTAATAATCCAGTTATCCTTGTTTTTAACTGCTTTAGTGCGCATCGCCGCTAAATCGGAGCCACTGCATGATTCGCTAAACAATTGACACCAGACTTCCTCGCCGCTTGCAATTTTTGGCAAATAGCGACGCTTCTGTTCCTCTGTACCATAAGCCATCAAAACTGGTGCAACCATGGCCTGCCCGAAATTAAAGCAAGGGTAATTTTGTAACACTGCGTATTGAGATTCTTCTTGGGTAAAAATAATTTGCTCAACCATCGTCGAGTTTTTACCGCCGTATTCTTTTGGCCAATGTATGCAGGACCAACCTCCATCAAACTTATTTTTCTCCCATCTTTTCGCCCACTGTAAATCGCTAACAGTATCGTCTCTTACGAGAGGTGCATTGAGTGCAAGCCATGCACAAGCCTCTCCTCTAAATATAGCCTCTTGCGCAGTGTCGTTAAAATCCATAGCATGCCCCTCTTAAAATAATATTAAAATGTTGCAGCGCGCCAAAATGATAAGTCTTGGTTACCTTTCCCTTGAATCAATAACCTTGTTAGATAGTTGATTGACAAGATGGTTTTTCCAATAGCGTTCGCTGCCAAACAATACGGCCAACCATTTAGCTCGACGATAGTGGAAGTGGCAATCCATTTCCCAGGTGTACCCCATACCACCATGTATTTGGATATTTTCTTTACTTGCATGATAGTAAGCTTTACTAGAACTGATTCTTGCGGCTGCCGCCGCTAACGGAAGTTCATCGTCATCAACACTTGCGGCCCAGGCACCAAAGTAACAATTGCCACGCGCCAGAGTAATATCTGTATAAATATCAACTAATTTATTCCTCATACCCTGATAGCTCGCTATAACACGACCAAACGTATATCGCTGCAGGGCATAATCCTTTGAAGTATTAAAAGCGGCTTCAGCACCACCCAACTGCTCAAAGGCAATGGCTACTGCCGCACGCTCATAAGTATTTTGAAGTTGAATTGCAGCACTTTGAGATGTGGTAAGCGGCATTGCTTCAGTACCTGAAAAACTAATCTTCGCGGCGTTTCGGCTAGGGTCAATACATGCTAACGGGGTTTTTAATACTGACTGCTGATTTAACTCTACTAAGTAGAGTTTATTACAATTACTATTTTTAGCGCTTGCTGCCATAACTATGGCAACATCTGCTATCAAGCCATCGGCAACTGGCAGTTTACAACCGTATACTTTTCCATTATCAACATAGGTATCAAGAAGGCTATTTGCCCCCGGGATAAACTGACCCGTGTGCTCCCCTATAGCGACAGTACCAATTAATCCCTGTTTCGCAAACTGTGGCAAATATCGCTCTTTTAACCTTTTCGTACCAAAGTTATTTAGTAAATCTGTTGCCAAATATACACTACTAGAAAATGGGATAGGCGCTAACACCCGACCTAATTGCTCGGCGATAATACAAAGCTCTAGTTGCCCTAGGCCCAAACCTCCATACTCTTCCGGTATAGTAACAGCGGTCCAACCCAGCTTTGTTATTTGTTGCCACAAATTATCAGCGTACATTTTGTCCGTTTCAAAAATATCACGCACCAAGGATAGTGGGCACTGATCCGCCAAAAATTGACGGACATAATCTCGAAAAGACAACTGATCTTCAGAAAATTCAAAATTCATAATACTTTTTTACAACCCTTTCCAATTAGGCTCAACCCCAAAAGATTAGTGTGTTTCACTACCCAAAAACCGTTAATTAATATTGAGTTGTATTTACTAAGCTTTGGATATTCTTTTCTTCAATATACTCTTGTTTATTTTACCCGTCGGTGTTCGTGGAATTTCGTCAACAATCACGACTTTTTCTGGGTACTTATAAATAGCAATTTCGGATGATCTTAAAAATAACAAAACATCATCCAAACGGATCGACTTCCCAGATCTAGTAACAATGTAAATACAGACTTTCTCACCCAACTTGTTGTCCTGCATTGGCACAGCTGCAGTATCAGTAATGTCCGGATGCCTTAATACCGCATTTTCGACCTCTTGAGCGCTAATATTAACTCCACCGCGAACAATAATATCTTTACTTCTATCAAAAAAAATTAGGTATTTATCCTCTATAATTTTGAAGATATCTCCTGTTTTCATAAAGCCATCATCGTCAAAAACCTTGTTATTCAAATCCGGTCTCTTATAATAACCTGAGAAAATACCCGGACCTTTTACTTTTAGTTCGCCAATATCACCATTACCGATAACCTCCTCGTCATTGTCATCAACAAGTTTAGATTCAATTGCTGACAGCGATTGATTAGTGATTTCACTGGGCCAGGCAGTTCCTTTTTTTCCCCACCACGGATAAAGGCCAGACCTGTTTTCTGACGGTATGCCGTCTAAGTCGATCATCGATGCAAATACAGCCCCCTCGTTCATTCCGTAAATAGTACAAATATCCATACCCCAACGCTGTTTAAACTCCTTAATAGACCAGCCTGATGGAGAAGCCGAACCAGTAACGATTAAATTCACTGAGCTTAAATCTAGATTTTCACTACTAGGATATTTAAGAAGCATATTTAACATGGCAGGGACCATACCAAAATAATTAATCTTTTCTGCCGTCACTTGCTGAACAAAGATATCTAAATCAAAGGGGTGGTGTAATATTAAACTCCCCGCTGATAGTAGCCATGGAATAAAAAAAGCGCTCATGCCGGACGCATTAACAAGCGGCGGCAGGCAAAGAATTTTGCTTCTTTTCTGCACACCTAAATGTTGGTAGCATCGCCCCTGAAAAATTTGATTGTTATGGGTTAAGGGGCAAGCTTTGGCTTGTGCCTCAGTGCCAGAGGTCCACTGAATCGTAAAAACCTCATTGGCCTGAGGTCTCAGTGCCTGCAAGCTAATTATATCTGCCTCTCCCCTCGTCATACGACGAAGTTCGTCTAAGGAAACTATATATTTAAGACAAGCGATTTCTGATTGTAATTGGCGAACAACATCCATCAAATGATAACTCTTGAATACATCCATACCGATAAACATTTTTGCGTCGGTTTGTTTCATGACATGTGATAATTCGTTGCGTTGCCACTGCATTGGTACCGGGCTGATAATTGCCCCAGCACTAGTTATCGCAAGATAAGCAATTACCAATTCGATGATATTAGGCAGTTGAACGACCACGACATCATCTTTTTTTATACCTACTTTAATAAGATTTGTTGCCAGCACATCTACCCGGTTCTCCAGCTGGCTATATGTAATTCGATCAGGCTTGAATCCTGCTATCTGCTGCTTGTTAATAGGGTCAATCAGGCTAATCTCACCTTCATACTTCCTTACATTATCCTTGAAAAGATCAATTAGACTGATATCAGCCCAAGCACCGACGTCGTTATAATATTTTATGGTTTCAGTATTATATAAAATCACATTATCAACCTTAGACAAAATATTTACTTACTGGACCGCGTTACCTGTCCACTTTAACAGCGTAAATCCGCACTAACACAGCATCATGATAAAATGATCTGCGTCCTCTTTCACTAGTCAGGGGCTGCATCTAGATCGTGTTCTAAGTCGATTGAGCCCCGATAAAAGTGCAAGGAAGACCAACACATAAAAAAGGGTAGGAGTATTAACATTGCCTGTTTAAGCGAGTCTGCGCCATAAATCGGTAAGAGATAATCACTTAATATACCTACCGATAAAGGGCCCAGTCCAAGGCCAATAATATTGGCAACGAGCATCAAAATAGCCGAGGCAGTAGCCCGCATTCTTAGGCCTACCAAAGATTGTGTCGTGGCAATAGTCGTTCCTAAATAGACGTTAAATAGCAGCCCAGGAATAACCGACAATAGTAATGCCGTATAGGCATTGTCGACACTATAAACTGCAACCATAAAAGGAACGCAAGCAAGATTTGCTATTGCTGGTAACCACAGATACCACCGTCTATCTCGAGACGCTAGTTTATCCGCTAGTAGGCCTCCACCGAGCACTCCAATAGCACCCCCTAGGCCAACAATCATAGCCAACCAAGTGCCCAGTTCACCACTGCTCATACCATGACTACGCATCATAAAAGAAGCTGTCCAACTATTACTGCTATTACCTGCAAAGGCACTTAGAGATGCAGCAAAGCACATGTGCCGAAACGACAATCGACTCCACAATAACGACAGAACATCAATAAAGGACACGCGACTGGAGGCGAGCTTTTTATCTTCATGGTGCCCACGTATAGGTTCAGCTAAGGTAGTTCTAACCAATACCGCTAATAAAATTCCCGGCAAACCAACTACGACAAAGGCGACTCGCCAACCAAAATATTCATTTAACCAACCACCAAATAAAAATCCAAACAAGATGCCAATATTCACGCCCATTGAATAAAATGCTATTGCACTCGCTCTCTTTTTTGGAGGAAAAATATCAGAAATAATCGAGTGCGCGGGCGGACTGCATCCAGCCTCGCCAATGCCAACGCCTATCCTAGCTAAAAGAAGATGAAAATAATTTAATGCTGCGCCACTCACAGCAGTCATCAAACTCCAAACTCCAACAGAGTAAGCTATAACATTGCGCCGATTACCGCGGTCTGCATATCGAGCAATAGGTATACCGGCGAGGACGTAAAAGAATGCAAAGCTAACACCCGTTAACACTCCTAGCTGCCCATCAGACAAGTTTAGTTCAATCTTGATTGGTTCTTGTAAAATCGAAAGTAATTGCCGATCAATAAAATTGGCGCTATAGACAGTCATGAGTAACAACAAAGCATAACTTCTAGCACTGACATTACTGTATTTATTAGTAATTGAAATTGAACTTTTCTCCAACGTCATCGTCGATTTATCCCCATCAGTAATTACCTTTGTTAGTCTACGCTTGCTATTAACCACACTCACCATAAACACGCTGGTAATAACCGTGGACCATCACCGCAAATTAGTTAAAATACGGTGATGGTTAAATTTAGAACGTAACTTTTCTAAGTCAAAGGAGTTTACTATCTGCCGCCAAAACGATAGCTAACGCTCACATTGGTAGATCTTGGTTGGATAAAGTGTTCTTTCACAGAGGACTGCCCGGCTGAACTGTGATAACGCCTGTTGACAGGACTGACCTCGTCCGCCAGATTTTTACCCCATAGTGTAATCGTCCAGCGATCATCGGTTGTAATATAGGAGATGCTTGCATTGACCAATCCACGGGAGGGGTTCAGATAATCTTTAGAGTTTACCTCGCCATTTTCACCGGTATAAAACTCATCAAGATAGTTATAATCTAGCCGTGTATTCAACATGCCCCCTTCAAGAGGAAGCTCATGAATAATAGCAGCATTAAAGGACCATTTCGGCGCCATCACGGCTCGGTTACCAGTGGCATCGATTATCCCTATCCCACCGGCACTGGCGGGGCGTCCATCTGTGACGCCGTCATAATCATCATAAACAGCATCGATATAGCCTAGACCGACATTAACTACTAAACGTTCGCTCAGTTGCGCTACTGCTTCAAGTTCCAAGCCTTTAGATGTTAATGAGGCCGCATTCGACAAGATATTTGTGCCCGTAACGCCACAAGTCCTGCAATAAGATTTCACCTGCAGATCTTTATAGTCCATAGAAAAAATCGAAGTATTAACTGTAGCCCGACCGCCTAGGAGGATTGCTTTTAGCCCTATTTCGTAATTGGTTACATATTCAGGCTTAGTCACCAGATTATTATTGAGATGATTTCCTTCTGGATTACCTAGAGGATCATTAAATGACGCCGACTTAAATCCTGTTGATACACTTACATAACCCATCAAATCATCAGAAAATCCATGCCGCAAACCTAGCAACCAAGATGGATCGCCATTAGATATTTTGACAGGGGCATCAATTCTTTGGCCTATGATTAGACTGCCACAATAAGCAGATTCACAGAGGGTATTGACTGCATAAAGTGATTTATCGTCCTGGGTATAACGCGCCCCGCCAAACAGAGTCCACTCATCATCTAAATAATAGTTAGTATGTGCAAAGACTGCCTTACTGGAGGTGTCCACGTTGTGCGTCATATGAAACGCTCCCGCTAGAGACGGATAAAAATCTTGACCTAAAATATCAAATTGTTCGTTGTAGTTTTCCTGCTCTAGAAAATATAAACCTACGACATAATCATAGCGACCTTCTGACTGACCACTAATGCGAAACTCCTGCGATAATAATTCTTGCTCAGTGTAACC
>JAPKEA010000499.1 GCA_028822275.1 Planktomarina sp.
TGGATTTGTCCCAAGCTTTGCAATTTTGCGGTGCTTGCAAGCCGTTCTCGGCTTTGAGCTTACCATGCCAAAGGCTTTGTACAATTATGAAACGGCCCTCTGTGAACACCCTTCTGTTAGCGAGGAATATAATGCTTATGTCCAAGCACTCGAGAGTTGGGCAGCAGCAAAAATTTCAGGCTAGCAGATCTTGCGCTGCAAGGCTCTGACCAAGCAGTGTCACAAAATGCCTCTTGGTTTCGCCGCGGCTTTGGCAGGTGCCTCCGGTCCAGTATCGCCACCAGGCGCAGTCCAAAGGTTTTGAGAACGAGGCTTGGTTTTGCGCTTGAGCCCCTGAGATGTCGGGTTTCCACAATGCGAAGTGCTTTTGCGACGAGATTGCGCCCCCGCCCTTGGTCTCCGTCCTGTCCTTAACACGGTACAACGGCCCTGCTGACCTCCGGGACAAAACTGCGACCAACCACAGGCTTTGATGACGGCACGATGTGCAGAAGCCCGACACCGCTCAGTTCAGTCCGGTCAAATCAGTCCACAAAGTCATGTCTGCACAATCAAATCTGGCCAATTCCAGCAGACTTTCCACCAGTCTGGTCCTCGGCCGCAAAGGCAAACCAAACTGCACCTTGATTGTGCGGCCTGCACGTGTCGCCCATCACTGCTTGCCTGCTGACGTCCTTGCTTGGCCGCTGACATTGCATCCCACGCCATCACAGTTCAAATCAACTAGACAGCGAAACCGGCCGAATTAGCGCGCAATTGCGGCCTGCCCATTTCTTGATCGGGTAAAGTGTCCGTGAGCGGTTGCGCATGCCAGACAAACGGCCAGATGGCCAGACAGACAACGCGCATGATAGGCGATGAGAACCCCATCAGGTCATTTGTGCCAAAGAGCCACCCAATGCTAAGAACCCTTGACGTTAGTACTTTAGCAAAATAATCGTGAAAATAAAACCTAAATACAAGGCGGTAGACAAATTGTTAGCGCATTCATTAAAAGTATATCTTGCACGTTTTGATGTCCACTATGCTTGGGTTATGGCAACAATCGCGTTTATATTTTCTGTCGTTTCATCCGCCGTTAGTAGCGTACCCCAGATACTGATCCTTCCAATCACCACAGCCTATGGATGGGCAATCTCAGACGTGTCGTTGGCAACCGCTCTTATGTACTTTGTGATTGCCATAATGAGTCCTTTTGGGGCGTCACTGATGTTAAAGTTTGGTGTATCCAAAATTGTAGGTATCGCCGTTTCATTGGAAATTTTAGGCCTATTGTGCACTGTTCTATCTTACGAAAAATGGCACTTACTTTTCAGCATAGGACTTTTTTTGGGGGCGGCATCGGGCATTATTGGACTAAGTTTAGCTGCAACCGTCGCCACCCGCTGGTTTACCGCCAGACGTGGTCTGGTCGTTGGTATTCTCACGTCGGCCTTTGCTGCTGGACAATTAATTTTCATACCTTTGATGGCATGGATTACCATTACATATGATTGGCGCTTGGCGGTGCTTCCAGGATTGATTGGCGCAGTCCTATGTGGGATATTATTTTTATTATTAGGTAAGGATTGGCCATCTGACCTGAATATGGCGGCCTATGGTGATACAGACATATATCAACCGCCTGCGGGGAATTTGGCGAACGTTGTGCGCATGACGTTCAGCACCTTGGTTGAGGCGATCAAGCATCCGGCTTTTTGGATTTTAGCAAGTACATTTTTCATTTGCGGCCTGACTTCTACCGGGATTGTGGGGCAACACTTCATTCCCTTCTGCGCAGATAACAATGTGGGGATTGTGGTGGCATCGTCGTACTTAGCGATTATGGGAGTTTTTAATTTCATTGGGACGATGGGCTCAGGCTGGCTCTCAGATCGGTATGATAATTATAAACTTCTCGCTGTTTATTTTAGTCTTCGCGGCCTCTCGCTCTTATATCTTCCCTATGGCAATTTCAGTATCTATGAGTTGACATTATGGGCTATATTTTTTGGGTTAGACTTTATTGCGACTGTACCACCAACAGTCAGATTGACGGGCCAATATTTTGGCACAGTAAATAGTCCGCTAGTGTTTGGTTGGATTTTTGCAGCGCATCAAGTTGGCTCCGCTTTTGCCGCGTATGGTGCAGGCGTATCGCGTGATTTCTTCATATCTTATGTACCCGCATTTCTATTGGCGGGTCTTTCATGTTTTGTTGCAACCAGTTTAATTATGTTTTTCCGTGCGTCTCTGGTGTCACGGGGCCCATAGGTATTCATTCCCGGCATCTGGTGGATAGGATTTAAGATGAATTGATCTGGCTCAGAAGTCCAGATTTTGCATATGTATTC
>JAPKEA010000500.1 GCA_028822275.1 Planktomarina sp.
GTCTGTCAACAACCTCGTTGCGATTATAGATGAAAATGGATTTCGAAATGATGGCCAAACATCCACCTTTACTCATAAATCTCAATTGGCCAATATTTGGCGGGCTTTTGGGTGGAATGTTTTGGAAATAGATGGCCACGATGATCAAGCTATTCAAACTGCATTTCAAAACGCCTGTGAACATGAAAAAGGACCGACCGCTATTGTGGCAAAAACGGTAAAAGGATGCGGTATTTCTTTTATGGAAGGTAACAATGATTGGCACCATAATCGCATAACAGCAACCGTTTTAGCTGATTGCTTAAGAGAACTTGGGGTGTAAGTCTGAATGTACCAGATTTCTAAGAAAACAACACGGATATGGGCCCGTATGGGTACTCGGGCAGTTTATGGACAGGCCCTGTCTGGGATGGCTATGGGAAATAAAAATGTTTTGGCATTGTCTGCAGACCTCGGGCGATCCTCGGGGTTGGACCGGTTTTCAAAAGAATACCCAGACCAGTTTATAAATACTGGCATCGCAGAACAAAATATGGTGGGGGTGGCCGCTGGTTTGGCTCGCAGCGGATTTGATGTGTTCGCGTCAACGTTTGCACCTTTTGCATCGATGCGTGCAAGTGAGCAGGTCCGAATGAATATGGGATATATGCAAGAACCAGTTAAACTTGTTGCGCTTGGTAGTGGGTTAGCAATGGGTTTTTTAGGGAACTCACATTATGGTTTAGAAGATGTAGCTGTGATGCGCACTATTCCCGGTCTTACAATCATTTCCCCCGCAGATTGTGCTGAAATTCATAAAACCCTAGAGGCATGCATTGGGTTCAACCAGCCTGTTTTTATCCGCTTGACGGGGGGTATAAACTGTCCCGTTGTGTATCAAGATGACTATGATTTTGAAATTGGTAAAGCCATCTGGTTGCGGCCTCAAACAGATATTACAATTATTTCGGCTGGCACCACTGTTGGGCATTGTTTGAAAGTAGCTGATGCTTTGGTGGAAATTGGAATCTCTGTAGGTGTCTTAAACATGCATACGATTAAGCCTTTAGATGAAATGGCAATGACAGAGGTCATATCCCAATCTAAAATAGTTTTTGTTGTTGAAGAACATACTAAAATTGGTGGGTTAGGTAGTGCCGTTTCAGATTACATTATGGCAAGTGGTGCTTATGCAGGAAAATTATACACGCATGGAATCGAGGATCGGTATTTAGTGGCAGGAAATTATCCTTTTCTTTTGAAAGAAAATGGCCTTGATGCTCATGGGATAGAACAGTTCATCAAAACGCATCTGGGGGCGAAATAATATGAGCTTTCCCAAATGGTACATTTACGGTGCTGGTGGATTTGGTGCCGAAACCATGGATATCCTCAGTACTGCCATCAAAGGGGGCGTATTACCGCATTATGATGGATGCTTCGTTGTAGATGACGCGCAAGAGGTTGAAGTTTATGGATACCCTATTTGTGACCTGAGCGAATGCCAACCTGGATCGAACATTACGATTGCTGTAGGTGAGCCCGCGACACGCACAAAGCTTTGGGATCGTGCAGTATCTGTAGGTTTGGTTCCTGCCAGTTTGATTGCGCCCTCTGCCGTGATATCGCAATACTGCAAGATTGAAGATGGCGTGATCATTGCGCCATTATGTTCCATTCAGGCGCGCGCACACATCAAGCAAAACGTAGCTGTAAACACTATGGCTATAATTGGCCATGATGTCACAGTGGAGGTTGGCGCAGTTATTTCATCCATGGCTAATCTTGGTGGAGCTGTCACCGTTGGCCAAAACGCCTATATTGGTATGGGGGCTTTAATCAAAGAACGTCTATTAATTGGGGCTAACAGCATCGTTGGAATGGGGTCCGTTGTACATATAGATATCCCCGAAGATGTAATCGCCTTGGGCAATCCCGCACGCGTAGCACGCAGAAATGCAGATCGTAAAGTTTTTAAGTGACAAAGGAATATCATATGTCAAACATGGAAAAATATAACCAAGCCTTTATCGAAATATTTGAAATTGAGCCCTCTGATTTGACAGATGCGTTGGAATATCAAAGTATCAAGGCGTGGGACTCTGTTGGCCATATGGCGCTTATGGCAACCTTAGAGGATGAATTTGATGTTATGCTTGAAATGGATGACATCGTAGATTTTGGTTCATATAAAATTGGAATTAAAACACTTGAAAAGTACGGTGTCACATTCTGACATGTTTTGGCGTAACCGAGATTTAGGCCAAGATGCCAAAACCTTTCTTTTAGAAGGTGACTTGCGACACACGTATGCTGATGTGTTTGTGGCTGGTGATGATCTATTTTCTGGCAT
>JAPKEA010000501.1 GCA_028822275.1 Planktomarina sp.
GAAAGGTACTTTCATAAAGTTAGGATAATTTAATAAAAAAACGGCATCCAGAAACGATATAGACTTTTGAAAGTCGCTCTATCAAGATTGACCACTACAAGGATTGCTAATATTTCATTACCAGCAAATACCGTGTTAAAAGACAGCCCTGATATCTCGACAATATTAAAAAATAAATTTTTTTGTAAAAAGGCTTAGCAATAGTTTAAATCGGAAAAAATATAGCGACCTTCCATATTAAAATGAACGACTACTTAAATATAAAATTTATCTAATTTTCAAATTATTTTCAATTTTTTATTCTTTCTCGAGCTAAAAAGAAATTAACCTCAATATCTATTTTAGAAGCTAAAATAACCACTTATTTACCATCAGAAATAGTTAAAATACGATTATCCTAAATATCGCTGTTCGTCTTCTGCAACTCCAAACCAACTTAATCCTCTTTTGCTAATAATAGAATGCAATCAAACCAAACAATGGGTCCGAGATTGTTATTTTCAGCTCTTACTTCATCATAATAGCTCTTTCAAATATATTTTTCACTGTGAGCCACCGCTCTGAACTCACAACCCTACGCGTACCACCTTCCCCAATCCAACAGTTTGCCCTATATCCCCTTACATGATCCAGAATCCGCCTTCCCTCCGCCCCGACTTGGCCCCTAGCGCCAGAACCCCTGACACGCGCCGTGCTGGCCAGCCGACCATTGGCATGGTGTCACTTGGCTGCCCAAAGGCGCTGGTTGACAGTGAGCGCATCCTCACGCGCCTGCGCGCTGAAGGTTATGCAATTTCGCCAGATTACGTTGGCGCACACGCTGTAATCGTAAACACTTGCGGGTTTCTTGATAGTGCCAAGGCCGAATCGCTAGACGCCATCGGCGAGGCACTCAAGGAAAATGGCAGTGTCATCGTTACAGGCTGTTTAGGCGCCGAGCCTGAGTATATCCGTGAACACCATCCGCAGATTTTAGCAGTCACAGGGCCACATCAATACGAGCAGGTACTCGACGCTGTACACCTTGCGGTTCCGCCTTCCCCCGATCCATTCATCGACTTGCTGCCTGCGACTGGCGTATCCCTGACTCCACGTCATTATAGCTACCTCAAAATTTCCGAAGGCTGTAACCACAAATGCAAATTCTGTATCATCCCTGATATGCGCGGAAAACTGGCATCACGACCTGCGCATGCAGTGTTGCGAGAAGCTGAAAAATTGGTGCAGGCTGGTGTGAAGGAGCTACTCGTAATCTCTCAAGACACATCCGCTTATGGGCTGGATCGAAAATATGATATGAACCCTTGGAAAGATAGTGAGGTCAGGTCTCATATTCTTGATCTAACCAAGGAGTTGGGAAAATTAGGCGCGTGGGTACGCCTGCATTACGTCTATCCCTACCCACACGTACGAGATTTGATCCCACTGATGGCGGACTCTTCAAACGGTATCTTGCCCTATCTGGACATCCCGTTCCAACATTCGCATCCTGACGTGCTGCGACGCATGGCAAGGCCAGCGGCAGGCGCCAAAACGTTAGATGAAATTCGTGCATGGCGAGCGATCTGCCCTGATATTACGCTGCGGTCGACATTCATAGTCGGCTACCCAGGTGAGACAGAAGAAGAATTTCAACATTTGCTTGATTGGCTTGATGAAGCCAAACTCGACCGTGTTGGCTGCTTTCAATACGAAAACGTCGCGGGTGCACGCTCTAAATCTCTGCCCAACCACGTATCATCCGAAGTCAAACAAGACCGTTGGGACCGCTTTATGATTAAAGCCCAAGCCATATCAGCAGCAAAGTTAGAGACAAAAGTAGGGCAAACGATTGAGGTCATAGTTGACGAGATCGACAATGACGGCATTGCTACCTGTCGAACGTGGGCCGACGCACCAGAAATAGATGGTAACCTCTTTATTGACGAAGACACAAAACAGTTGTCAGTTGGTAATGTTATAAAGGTCAGAGTCGATGAAGCTGGAGAATATGATCTATGGGGGCAGCTCGTGTAAGCAAAAATTCTTATGCTTTTTGCTTGTTATTCCGCAACTATCAAATTTATCAATTGCGAAAGCGCTAACGGTGTACAAGGTACTCATTTGCCATGTACAGGAGTTCAACGTTTTGGTAGGCGAACTACTTATGCAAGACACTACATAAATTGAATTTATAAAATCTATATTCGAAAATAGTATTTTAATTTCACTGAGCAAAGCGCTTACCTAGCCCAGTCCAGAAATCACTCCAACTTAGTTATTATCAAAATTTTTTATATTTACTAATTCTATATTAAATGTCATTCATAATTGACCGAATAGAAGCAAAAT
>JAPKEA010000071.1 GCA_028822275.1 Planktomarina sp.
TGACACGCAGGTGGCCAGCTCAGAACCCATCGCGGAACAAGTTGGCAGAATCCAGCTACCCGGGAGTAATCCGGTAGGCTAGGCGGTGCGCAGACCAGCCATTCATGCATTAAAGCTGTGAAATGACGCGCCGCCATGTCTACGCCGTAAGTATTTTTGTCCCAAGCTATTAGATTAATTTAAATCTTTATGTGAATATTTTAGGATTTTCAGTGATGAAAGATCACTGGGTAGAAGTAGACAAACGGTTTCTGGTGATTGCCCCTGAGGTTGACTGCCGAACCAAAATCGTTAACGCAAAGGCTACAACAGACACTCAAAGCAGCGCCATCGGCCAACAGACCATTGGCCGCGTTGGATTTTTCCTGCACAGTGATGACTTCACCGCCGATTATAATGCAATGCGGGCGGCAGGAGTGTTTTTTGAGCAAGCCCCCGGGACGAATCCTATGGTCGGGTTGTGGTTTAGCAAGACCCGCTCATTAACCGTTGGAATCTTCTTCATAGGACCGATGCGTAACCGGCCTTAAACGGGGCCGCACACGTTAAGAACCGATCGCTAGCCGACGATCAGTTCGGAATAAGCGAAGGAACCAAAGTGACGATGGACGGGAAGAACCACAGCAACGCCAGACCAAAAACCTAAATCAAAACGAACAACGCCGCCGGGCGATAAATATGCCACGTTATCACCTCTTTTGGCGCGACCCCATGCAGATAGAACAAGGCTAAATCAAACGGCGGCGTTAAAAAACTGGTCTGGAGATTGCCGACCGCCATGATCATCACCCATTTGGGGTCAAAGGTGCCGCCATAAATGACCGGGCCGACGATTGGGATCACAATGTAGATGGTTTCGAGAGAATCAAACACAAAACCATTCACAAACAACACCAGCATTAGGATCAAGAAAACCTGAAACTCGCTGTCATAGCTTTTGAGAAATTGCTGGATATAATGCTCACTCCCGAAAGAGGTCATCACAAGCTTCAACAGCTGCGACCCGATCAAAATCGTAGACACCAAGCTAGTCACCTTGGCAGTTTCCCACACCACAGGAGACAGAATACTGATGTGATACAACACCCGACAAGCATAGAGTAGCCCCAACCCTCTGCGCTGACTTTGCTGGCATTGATGGCATTGATGGCATTGATGGCATTGATGGCATTGATGCGCAAATCAAAGTTGATGCCGCTCAGGATCAACACCAAAGCCGGAAAAACTACGCGAATAAGTTCATTTAACGCCAGTCTCTGAACGGCTATACGGCAGCCTTAAAGAGCAACAATCCTCGGTATCACCATGAGGGTAAAGGTTGGCGTGGCGCTAGAAACCGGGGAGATAAACAAGACATTGGTCAAGATTAAGCGGTATGCTGATCAGGCGGATCGCATTAGGCCGCAGGTCTGCTGAGGGCACACCCCCCTTGCGGTCGTCAACATCAAGCACAGCATAACCGTCAAAGCAACAATCCCAGTTCCAACAACTGGGGCCGTGTTTACTTTCTCCAAAACCGCCGCTGTTATTTCGTCTTCGGACAGCTTGCTACTTTCCTGAGCGCCGCCAGCGGCTTCGATTACCGCAGTCTGTATACTTGCCACATCCAGTGCCGACCAACCGTGTAGCCAAATCATTGATGTTACAAATTTTTCGTTCACAATTACCCTCAATGATAGGGTTTCACCAACATCAGAAGAGCTCATTACCCAAACACTCTGAGTTACTGCCCATCAAAGTCAGAAACCATTGCAACGGTAGACCAAAGGTCAATTATGCAGTAAACTCTAAGTCAGACCACACAAGCGGGACCACCCAATATTCTAACCGCAAAGTCGCCACACCAAAACGTCGCTTCGGACTAAACCTACGCCTGCAGAACGCCATCAATGACGTCAATACAAATACCCGGAGAATACGCATGCTCAAAAACCTGCCTTTCACACTTAGCTCTCTTCATAAGGCTTACGCTTCGGGCACAAACCCTATATCCGTCATTGACGAGGTTTTCGCCCGCCTCAAAGCAGTGAACGATCCAGGGATATTCATCCATCTGAGGGACCAAAAGAACCTACAAACCGAGGCAGCAGCCCTTGGCACTTTTGACCCTAATATGCCGCTTTGGGGCATTCCATTCGTGGCAAAAGATAACATTGATGTCGCAGGGATCCCAACAACAGCAGCCTGTCCAGCCTATGCTTATACTCCCACTGCAGACGCTTTTGTCATCGCTAAACTGCGTGCGGCGGGGGCCATCATGATAGGTAAGGCGAACCTTGATCAATTCGCGACAGGCCTTGTTGGGGTGCGGTCCCCATATGGCGCGCCATTGAATGCTTTGGACCCAGAAATTGTGCCAGGTGGGTCGTCTGGGGGCTCTGGTGTGATTGTGAGCCACGGAATTGTTACATTTTCGCTGGGAACTGATACTGCCGGGTCAGGCCGTGTTCCTGCTGCGCTCAATAACATTGTTGGGCTGAAACCTACGTTAGGTGCCTTATCGTCAAGCGGCGTAGTACCCGCCTGCCGGACTCTGGACACTGTTTCAATCTTTGCAATGACAGTCGACGATGCCTATGCAGTGTTCGCCACGGCGCGAGGGTTTGATCCCTTGGATGCCTATTCCAAGCGGTTCAAACACGAAGGTCTGACGCGGCAACCGATGCCAGTCCGGGTTGGAGTGCCAGATGCGACCACAATCGAATTTTACGGTGATGACGTTCAAAAAGCAGCGTTTAATAGAGACATAGAGGTGTTAGCCACATCTGGTGCCACAATTATTTACGTTGACTTTTCGCCGCTCTATGCAATTGCAGAAATGCTCTATGAAGGGGCTTGGGTTGCTGAGCGCTATACGGTCATTGAAGACCTGCTGGCAAACAATCCGGATGCTATTTACTCGGTGACACGCAAAATCATAACGCATGCAGAGAGCCTGTCGGCAGCGGATGCTTTTCGAGGAATATATCGATTGGCGGAACTCAAGCGTGCAGCTGAGCCCATGTTGGCTGAGCTTGATATGATGTGCGTCCCAACAATTCCAACGTTTTATAAAGTTACAGATCTTGAGGCAGATCCCGTGACGCCCAATTCCAAATTTGGCACATATACCAACTTTGTGAACTTGCTGGACATGTGTGGTATCGCCGTTCCGACAGCACCGCGCAGCGACCGCAGGCCTGGAAGCGTTACATTGCTAGCGGCCGCAGGCAAAGATGCAGCAATTGCAGCGATTGCACGAGAGTTTGAATTTGATTGCAACCGCAACATGGGTGCTACCGCTCATCAGGTTCCAACACCTACAGCTTTACCCGATACGCCTTCAAATCAGATCGAAGTCGCGGTGTGCGGCGCGCACATGGAAGGTCTGTCACTCAATTGGCAGCTGACAGATCTAGGTGCAAAGTTTGTGCGCAAAGCACAAACCTCAACTGATTATATGCTTTACGCTTTGACTAGTTTGCCAGATGCGCGACCTGGTCTAGTGCGCACTAACGGGCCTGAAGGGGACGAAATTGCGCTTGAGGTTTGGTCTTTGCCAAAGGCTGCATTTGGGGCCTTCATTGTCAACATTCCAGCGCCTTTGGGGATTGGTTCAATTGAATTGTCAGATGGGTCTTTAGTCAAAGGGTTTTTGTGCGAAACTAGCGGCATCAAAGGCGCTAGAGACATTACAAATTTTGGAGATTGGCGCCTATTTTTGGCGCGCAAAGAAGCATTAATATGATGTCAAAAAAATATGGATGATGACACTGGAACGCTAGCTTAGTTATACTGCGGCAATATCATCTACAAAAAGGATCGCAGCAAACCACTATATTCCTTTCTTAAATTCACAAGCCTGATAGGGTTCAGGGCCCAATCCATTCCAAACATCGCCAGCATAAATAGGGTTTACTTATCCCGACTTGAACGTATAAATCACAGCAAATGGCAGATAATTAGACAGGGTCAGATTTGTTCGTTTCAAACTGGAGAAAATATTGCAATTTTGCAAATTATGCCTGTGCGTTTTTCATGAAACCATGGTAAAAGTGCCAACTGTCAATAGATTCGACCAGTGTCAGTATGCGAATACTGCGCTATAGTTGCAAAATTGATAAGTTAAGTTTTGACAGAACGGAGTACTTGGGAAAGGCACTCCAGATTTTACACATGGTAAGGAGAAACCTATATGGAACGTCGTAAATTTTTGACAGGTGCCGCTATCGGCGCGACAGGTGTCGCATTAGCCGCTCCAGCCGTAGCAGGAAGCCACGGAAAGACAATGACAATCGTATCTACTTGGGGCCGTGACTTTCCGGGGTTGGGAACGTCAGCGCAGCGTTTCGCGCGTCGTGTAGGTGAAATCTCAGATGGTGCATTAAATGTTGAGTATTTTGCTGCCGGCGAACGAGTTGGTGCGTTCGACTCATTTGACGAAGTAGCCTCCGGAAACAGTCAAGCGTACATCGCGGCTGATTATTACTGGATTGGTAAGCATCCTGCGTTTGCTTACTTCACTTCGGTACCTTTTGGCATGTCAACACAAGAGTGGACAGCGTGGATCCGTTTCGGTGGTGGTCAGCAACTTTGGGATAAAGTTTCTGGCGGGTATGGCCTAAAAGCCCTTCCAGTTGGATCAACAGGAACACAGGCTGGTGGCTGGTTCAATAAAGAGATCGAAAGTGGCGACGACTTTAAAGGCCTGAAAATGCGTATTCCAGGTCTGGGTGGAACAGTTCTGTCCAAACTTGGTGCGTCGACTGTTTCTCTGCCAGGTGGTCAAATTTATGAAAACTTGGTTTCTGGCGCAATTGATGCGACAGAATGGGTTGGCCCATGGAACGATTACTTCATGAAGTTTTATGAAGCGACCAAGTATTACTATACTGCCGGCATGCATGAGCCAGGTAGTTGTTTAGCCTTAGGGATGAACGCCGAATGGTGGGCGGGCCTTAGTGATTATGAACAGAATGTCATTCAAGCTGCAGCCGCTGAAGAGCATGCACACGCTCACGACGAAGGGATGGCACGTAACGGTGAGTATCTGATCAAGTTGCAAGAAGAGCAAGGCGTTCAAGTTCGTCAGTTCAATGACGATGTTTGGGACGCAATGGCTGACGGCGCGCGTGAAGTATTCGCTGAAACACGTGATCACTCCGCCTTGGCAACCGAAGTAGACGATGCATACCAAAAAGGTATGCGCGAAATCGGTGGTATGATCGCTCAGTTCGAAGGTACATTCCTCAATCAGCGCAATCGTGCATTCGACATTGGCTAAAACCAACTTATAATCAGAGTGCGTCAAGTTACTGGCGCACTCTTTTTAATTTCTAATCAAGTAACAGGTGTTTGAATGACTATGCCAGATCAAATGGCAGAGGCAACGAAGAGCACGAAATCATCTCTGTTTATCAGAGCTATTTCGTGGTCTTTTTTAGCTGTTTTAGCCGCTTTTCTTACGAATAACATTTTAGAGCTGGCTTTTGGAGTGATAACTAATCTGCGGCTCGACAATCCTATTCCGGTAATAGTTTATATTATTTCAGTTAGTGCTGCAATATTATACGCCCTTCGAACACCGTGGCGGTCTCTGCGCATGGATGGAGAAGCGGTACACAAATTCAATGTTTATCTAATAC
Source organism: Planktomarina sp. (assembly GCA_028822275.1). GTDB lineage: Bacteria > Pseudomonadota > Alphaproteobacteria > Rhodobacterales > Rhodobacteraceae > Planktomarina. The sequence goes on from JAPKEA010000071.1 coordinate 5,625, forward strand.
GATCTCTTTTTTGGGGAATTTTTCTGGTAGGTGTTGCCGATGTTGCGATTGCCTTCATGCGCGTTGAAAACTTGGCAGATGTTTTATTCTGGGAAGGCGCAGGAAAAGACTTCAATAAACCTTTTTTCGTAGGTATGTATGTACACATCCCTATTCTAATTTTAGGCTTTTTCCTTGGAGCGGTAACCCGTACTCTTGGCTTTATTTGGTTGGCTATTTTAATAGTAATCGCCGAATTACTAATAGTCGTTTCTCGGTTTGTATTTTCTTATGAACAAGCCTTTATGGGGGATTTAGTTCGGTTCTGGTATGCCGCTCTTTTTCTTCTGTCCTCCGCCTATACTCTCTACGATGAAGGTCATGTGCGTGTCGATATACTATTTGCGGGAATGCGAGAGCGTTCAAAAGGTATTTCAAACTTTGTTGGCACGCTGCTTCTTGGCCTCACAACGTGCTGGACAATCTTGCTCGTTGGAATGAATGGCAAACAATCAATTATTAATAGCCCAATTATGAATTTTGAAATTTCCCAAACAGCGTCGATTGGGATGTTTGTGAAGTATCAAATGGCTGGATTCTTGGCTGTATTCGCAGTTACAATGTACATACAGTTTATCAGTTACCTTATGAATGCTTGGGCCGATATCAAAGGCGAACCAGGTAAACGTGAAATACAGCCAATAGGGCAATGAGGGTGTAATGGAACTATTTTTTCTCTTATTGCTTGTCGTGATAATGGCAACGGCCTTGGGCTCTGGTTATCCAGTAGCTTTTGCGTTGCCAGGATCAGCAGTTATAACTATTTGCATCGCCGCAGTTGCTGGTTTGGCATTTGAAGGCAGCATGTCCTCATATTTTCACTCTGGTGGCCCCTCTGAATGGATGTCAGCCGGGGTCTTGAACTTACGTGGCGTCTACTGGGAAGTTGAGCGCGATACCCTTATTGCCATTCCATTGTTTATTTTCATGGGAATCATGTTGCAACGTTCCAAAATTGCCGAAGACCTCTTGGTAACGATGGCGCAACTATTTGGTCGTGTGCCCGGCGGACTGGGAATTTCGGTTGTTTTCGTGGGCGCCTTATTAGCGGCGACAACGGGCATTGTGGGTGCAACAGTCGTAGCGATGGGGATGATTTCATTACCCGCAATGCTGCGCAATAATTATTCGCCTTCACTTGCAACGGGCACAATTGCTGCTTCTGGAACCCTTGGGCAAATTATACCTCCTTCGATTGTGTTGATCATACTTGCTGACCAACTCGCTTCTGCTGCAGATCAAGCAGGAAGTCTTCGTAAAAGTCTCTACAAAGAAGCGACCGGTGATTTTCAAATGCCTAGTGTTTTTGATGTGACTTCAACGAGTGCTGGAGAAATGTTCTTAGGCGCGTTTGTTCCAGGTCTGCTCTTGGTGGCGATCTACATGACCTACATTCTTATATATGCGTTTTTTAAGCCAGCTGCTGCGCCAGCTGTAATTTATGATGGTAAATTCGATAAGAAGTTTTGGGGGCAAGTGTTTGTTACATTGGTACCCCCGCTGACGTTAATTTTCCTCGTTTTGGGGTCTATCATATCAGGAATTGCGACCGTAAACCAAGCCGGTGCTATTGGTGCTGCTGGAGCCTTGATCATGGCTGGATATCGATTGGTTGGTTCAAATAAATGGACTTTTGTCCCAGCATACTTATCCATATTAGGGATGCTAATTATTGCCTACGCCCTACAAAACTACGATATGAACATCAAAGCTGCGGATACACCAACGGAGATGCAAGGCATCTGGATTGGTGTGATAGGCACTCTGTTTATGTTTCTGGGTCTAGTTTGGAGCGGGCTTAGAGTACTAAATATTGAAGATACTTTGCGTGGTGTTATGATGGAGACGTCAAAAACCACGGCACTCGTTTTTATTATTCTTCTTGGTGCAGCGATGTTGACTGCTGCCTTTCGCGCATTTGGAGGTGAAGAATTAGTTCGTGAGTTTTTGAACTCATTACCTGGCGGATTTTGGACCCAGTTTGTCATAGTTATGGCCGTAATATTTATTCTTGGCTTTTTCTTAGACTTCATCGAAATAGCCGTGGTGGTTGTACCAATTGTTGCGCCAATTCTGCTTGCAGACCCAGGTGCTAATATTACAGCTGTTTGGCTTGGTGTTATGATCGGTTTGAATATTCAAACCTCTTTCCTTACTCCACCATTCGGGTTTGCACTTTTTTACCTGCGTGGAGTTGCACCTGCCGTGGTTAAAACGGTGCAAATGTATCGCGGCGTGATACCATTTATTTGCTTGCAATTAGTAGCGTTAATAATTGTTGGTAGCTATCCTCAGCTTGTGAATTATTTACCAAACAGATCAAATTACCTTGCAGAAACCGCACCCCCGCCACGCAACCCAAGATTCCAATTTTGCCTTGATCAATTTGTCAATAATCGCCTAGCGAATGAAGGTGGGGTCACACTATCAGCAATTAGAAAAGCAAAATTGATAAATACCGATAACTTACCCAAATCTTTGCAAACTTCAATCTCAGGCTCCATTATAAGTGCAGAAACAGCCATTGCCGCTCTTGCTGACATAAAAGCCAGTCATACTGCTGTTGTTTCTGCGGAAGATAATTTTCGCCCAACCCTTATCAAAGTCCGAGGCCTCGAAAAGAGAATACGTAAAGCGACCGAAGAAATGAATGCAGCTCAAAAAGAGTTTGGGCGTTTGAAAGGTGATGAGCACTCAGCACAACGAGATATATTGCAAGAAAAAATCTCCAATCATGAAACTAAACTTGTCCAACTACAGACGGAAATCCCCATATCTTGGAAAGCTGACTATAATACTTTTAAAAAGCTGACTGATGCAGAAACCAAAGCTCGTAACGGGTACCGTCGCGCGGCTGATGACGCTTATGGAGCCGCAAGTGATGTGGCATCAATTCTGGCCTCTACAAACATTTACATCGCTTTAGAAGGGCCTCTGAACGAGTTGAGATCTGTGATCGAAACAGCCGACTTCCCTAAAGCAGAAAAAGCCGTGAAAAATATGGAACGCACAATACGGGGAATTCAAGGGGCAGACGAAGTTAAAAAGCAATTAGGTAAAGTCAAAAAGTCGTTGGGAACACGTAAGCTGGATCGCGAAAAGGCTATAGAAGGCTTTGAAAAGGCGATTGAAATCTACATGGCTCAATTGGAATGGCGTACCGCAGCCGAAGGGGTGCTGCGCACCGAGCTAGACAGCTATATCAGCGCTCTTAGCGGAACAATTGGGACCCGCCAACAGGAGGCACTTAGCCGAGAACAAGCTCTCTACTTAGCCTCTTGCACGGCGGTGCACCGGGACCTGTCTCTTAATTTTTAAAATTTGCCTTTATCAGAACTTAAAAGCCCTTATCGGTTACTTCTTTTTTTTGCATTAGTTCAATGTCTACTGTTCATCCTTTAGCAAAACCTTAGCTAACGGAAAACAGTCAGCGGCTTTTAGCGCGCCAAAATAAAGCTTAGTTATGCGCAAAAAATGCGTGGACTTCATCTAGTATAAGCCCAATTAGTATAGTCTTCTTGGGATAGGCGCCCATCCAGGTGTTCTCCCAAATCCGCCGGGTCATGATTATACTAAAAGCTTGGTGAGATTCAGTTCAGTTATGGTAAAAACCAAACAAATAGCGACGAATACGACTGCAATTTTTCCAGAGATGAGTGTTGCCAAGCTAATGATAATGTGTCCTCAAAATATAATATCCATCAAACTCATGACAGATTTCAT
>JAPKEA010000502.1 GCA_028822275.1 Planktomarina sp.
AGCAGTTATTACCGCTATTTCGGTAAAATTAAAATGACTCGAAAATGGAATAAATTTATAGCCTTGTTGAAAAAAGACTACCCAGAAAATAATCTCTTACAAGGTCAGCTAGTGCAATTACTCTCTAAATAATAACTAACCTTGAATCTCTGTTGGGTAATAAATGCTCTCAGCTAAAGACTATTTTTTAGTAACTAATATGTCCTCCATTACCAAATATTCAAGATCTGAGCCATAAAACATATTCAAAGCATCAGTTGGGCTGCATACCATCGGTTCGCCACGGCGGTTGAGTGATGTATTGAGCAGCACGCCATTTCCCGTAAGATTTTCCATTTCTTGTAGCAGTTCATAGTAACGAGAGTTAGTGGCTTTAGTGACAATTTGAGCGCGGGCCGTACCATCTTCATGGACTACTTCGGGTATACGTGATTTCCATTCTTCAGCAACATCGAAAGTGAAAGTCATATAGGGACTAGGATGTTCTGTTTGTAAAATCTCAGATGCTGAAGTATCTATAATACTCGGGCAAAATGGACGCCAGCGCTCTCGATATTTAATTTGGGCATTAATACGATCAGCTACGCCAGAATGATTGGGACTGCCTAAAATACTTCGGTTACCTAATGCTCGAGGGCCAAATTCCATACGGCCTTGAAACCAAGAAATAGGGTTGCCGTCATGGAGAAGTTTTGCTGTTTCTTTGCAAACATCTATGAGCCTTGTCCATTTAGTGTCTTTTTCATAGGCTTCACAAGCATCGATACACTCTTGAGTGGTATAAGAAGGGCCTAAATAGACATGTTCCATTTTTTCAACAGGCACTCCAGCCATTTGAGAGGCGAAGCTGGCGGCACCAATGGCTGTGCCAGCATCACTAGCTGCTGGCTGAACGAAGAGTTCTTTGACGCCTTCCATTGCAATAATACGTTGGTTTAGCTTTACATTGAGGGCAACGCCTCCGGCAAAACAAACTTTGCCAGTTTCGCGAATAATATCACCAAGGTGATACTCAATTAGATGGAGTGCTGTTTTTTCTAGTAAGTCTTGAATGCTAGCAGCGTAATCGATATAAGGATCATCAATCTCATCGCCATCACGCATTGGTCCAAGCCATTCTAATAGTTTTTTACTGAAGAAATAACCTTTACCATCTTTTTTATACCGACGTGTACCCAGGGTGTTTACAAGCTCAGTATTGACTTTAAACTCACCATCACCAAATTCAATAAGCTGTGAAAAGTCGAAGCGAGTCGCGTCACCGTAAGGTGCCATTCCCATGACCTTAAATTCACCATCCAGCATTTCAAAGCCAAGGAACTCAGTCAGAGCGCCGTACATTCCACCTAGGGAGTCGGGATCATAAAACTCTTTAATTTTATGGATCTTGCCATTTTCACCGTAACCAAAAAAAGTGGTGGCATACTCACCCTTGCCATCAATGCCAATAATGGCAGTTTTTTCTTTAAAACCACTTAAATGGTACGCACTACTTGCATGAGCTAAGTGGTGTTCAACAGGCACAAACTTAACACGGTCGCTACCGATCCCTAAGTCATCGAGTAATTTCATGACACTCTTATGATTGCGTTTATAGCGCCTATTACCATTAAATATCGCTGTTAACCCTCGGTCAGGTGCATACCAGTAACGCTTTGCATAGTGCCAGCGAGCCGGAGATTTCAAGTCTATTTCTGAATATGGAAAAGCTACGACGTCAATATCTTTAGGTGAAATCCCTGCTTGTTTGATACAAAATAGCGTAGCGTGGTAAGCCATTCTCCCTCTAGCATGTTTATCTCGTAGGAAACGTTCTTCCTCAGCAGCAGCAATTAATTTTCCATTGATATAAAGTGCTGCTGAAGCATCGTGATTTACAGCACCGGATAAGCCTAATACGATCATAAAGAGAATCTTTTAATATAAGTAATGCCACTGAAAGTAGCGAGAGTATAGCAAGTGATAAAAAGCTTAGACTGTTTTGATTTTTTGCAGAATGCAAGTTTCAATTTAAGACCAGAGTTTTTTAGATTTGCTCGAGATTTTTTCTTTTTCTTTTTTTTAGGATACGAGTTTCAATTTGAGACCAGAGTTTTTTAGATTTGCCTGATAGCTTTCCTTCATCGGCATATGCCCTTAAAAAAGTGATTTGTTCTTTGTCTGTCAATTCTCTCATTTGACCTCGTAAAGTAGCTAAGTCCCTCAGAGTAGCGGTGTGTTTGAAAATACGACGCTTCGTTTTTTCCAAATCAATAATCTTGATATCCCAGCTATCGCCAAGTGGCTTAGCAAAAATATGCTTGGGATGAAGACTATTATGTTGTA
>JAPKEA010000503.1 GCA_028822275.1 Planktomarina sp.
TGAGATAGCCCTCGTCGAATAAATTTACCGCCCGACTGGTGAGGGCCAGATTTGCGTTTGCGATGTTCTGTCCGTGATGGGTACACCACGCCTGTACGCGTCTTGGTATACCCGTATGGCCCTCACCTGCCGACATAATGACTAGCCCTGCCTTTACCTCCATTGAATGGTAAAGTGTACCTGTGGCGATCGACATTGCCATATCCAGTGCAACAAATGTTTTGCCTGAGCCAGACGGGCCAATCAGGCCGATCAAAGCAGGTGTCTCAATCGTGCCATCGATCAGGTAATCCGGATCTTTGATTTCAATATCGCCGATCATAGTTAGGATCTGTCTTGGCGGCGGTACGGATTTAGGAGCTGAGCTGTTTGGCTGCTTGTCAAAACCCTTTAGCCGCGCGCCATCAATCATCTTTTGCACTTCAGTATAGGTTTGCTCGATCGTATAATCTGGCAGTGTTTGTGCTGCCGCCAAGACTTGTATTTCCTGGTCGGTGTTGCCCTTGGCTACCCAGCTGCCGACTTGCCACAGTATATGATTATGCCAATTCTCGCCGTTTAAAGCTGCCTGCGAGGCAGCCTGCCTATCCAACGGCTGTCGTGCAGGATCTCGACAGGGACTTTTGCGAATGATCGGGGTCAACCAGGTCGGTGCGAGCGCTGGTTCATTTTCGTTAAGCCATTCATACGGACTGCCATCGACTAAGGATGGAGATGCGACGATGTAGCCCGTGTGTTTGATGTCGACACCTTCACAAAGCTGTTGGGGATATTTTACACCTTGTGGCGCTTGAAAGATGTAGTGCGTACCGCCTCGGGCCGATTTCTGGGTGAGTGTATTTGGGATTTTTCTATCACCGAGAAATTCATCAAACTCACAATTTAACTTATAGCTATCAACATCAACGCAAACCAAACCAGAAGCCGCCATTGCGGCGCCAATATTGTAATTTGGATTTTTACACCACCAATTATTGATCATATCAAGACCAGTCGTCGCGTCTAAATGACCTTTTTTTGAGGCTGGAATTTTACTGTTTTCTTTCAAAGGAAAAATTTTCCAACCACGCTCTGCATAGCCAATTGCGGCATCTAATTTCTTATTCATTTGAGACTCATATATTGAGACAAACAAACCAACGTGCTATCAATTCCATAAGTGTCTTAAACTTAAAGGCTCGACAGGTCTTAGTCTACTTGTCGGGTTTTTTTACGATTCAACGGTTGAGCAGATAGCTGATTGGATTGCCGACGCATCAGATACGTCTTCGCACCGAATGTGTTGATCAACACCAGTATCTGGTTCTGACTTTTTACTGAGCCTAGCAATTATAGGTTCGACATATTGACGTTCAGAAATCCATTTTTTAATATCAGATTTTTTCCAGCCTTTGGCTCTTTCACCTAATTTCACAGGCTGAGGAAACCTGCCGATGGAAATTTGGCTGTAAAGCCAAGAACGCCCCATTCCAGTTACCTCGGTTACTTTGCTTAACCGCCAAATTTCCTCATGGCGTTGATCTTCTGTCATTTCAAAGGGCACTGTTAGCCTCCTTGTAAGAATTAATAAGGGGGACTCGCCGATTATGGTTCAATTATAGGAGGCGATGACGCTTCCGACCGAAAACCAAACGGCAATCCGTGTTGCGAAATACGACTGCCCCGCAGTCGAGTGAGCTGCCCCGCAGCTAAATTTTGGTAAATTTCGACCGCCCCGCGGTCTGACCAGCTGCTCCGCAGCCGCTTATTCTATCTCAACCGCTCCGCGATTGGACCAACTACCCCGTAGTTGTAGCAGAATATTGAAACCTCTGCTCTGGCTTTTGCCTAGGCCCCGCCTAGACGAATTACATAGGCTGACGCACTATTCTGTTATCAATACCGCAATGGTTGGTACTGGAAAAGAGCTAACTGAAAAAATTCGTTAAAAAGTATGAATTAGGCGCTGGCCGATGAATTAAGCAGGCCAACCGAATAGAATGATCATCAAATTTTGCCAAGCTAAAACACAAATCACAGGGCGTAAAAAAACATTATCTGTTTGCTCGCGTTCCTTTTCGTAAAACCTTGTTGAGAAGCCCATTTTAAATAGTATTTTTGCGAGTGCTGCGGGAAGTGGTTTGCGGGTGCAGGGCTGCTTATTCCAACTGCGCCTCATTCAGCGCCCAGTAGGCTTTGGTGCCTTTTAGGTCTTCGTTATCTTCGGCGTAGTCCCATGGAGTTTTACCATTTTTGTCTTTCGCTTTCGCATCTGCGCCTCCAGTCAGCAGGACTTGAATGTTCTCGTCTTTGCCAAAGTTTGCAGCATAGTGCAGCGGGGTA
>JAPKEA010000504.1 GCA_028822275.1 Planktomarina sp.
TGCGGCCTACGATTCAGGGGCCTCAAAATTGCGCACCTTCTGGGAAATTACTTTGCCGCTTTCCAAACCCGGTTTGTATGCCGGAGCGATTTTAGTTTTTGTGCTTGGGCTTGGTGTGTTTCTTGAGCCAAAGATCATGGGGGGAGGCACTTCTCCACAGGCGGCAGAGTTGATCCGACAGACATTCGAGACCCGCGTTAACTGGCCTTTAGGTGCGGCACTGACAATTGTTGTGATTACGATTGGCGCAATCACGCTGTCCATATTTGGATATTTGTTGCTTAAGACAGCAAACCCAAAGGGAGCCAGCTCATGAGCCGCCATCATCTTGAGACCAAACTTGCCGATGTGATCCTTTATGGGGCGGTTATTGCGGTGCTGGTGTTTTTCTACATCCCTATCGTTACGCTTGTTGCTTTTTCATTCACTGAGTCCCGCTTTCTGACTTTCCCAATCGAAGGGTTCAGTTTGAAATGGTACACGGCCCTCTTTGCCGAACGCAATTTCCTGCCCGCTCTTTGGGGGTCGGTCAAGTTGTCTTTTCTGGTCACGCTGCTATCAACTGCACTTGGCGCGTCGGGAGCGGTGGCATGGATGCGGTTTTCATTCCGTTTCCAGCGAAGCTTCCAAGTGTTGTCTTTTGCTCCGCTGTTGTTCCCACAACTAATGTTGGGTGTCGTGATGTTGTTGTGGTTTTCGGTGCTTGGCAACATCTTTGATTTCTCAATGGGGCTGTGGTCTGCGGTTTTGGGTCACGTCGTGTACATAACGCCCTTTGCGCTGATTATTATTGCGGTGCAGATCCATGGGTTTGACGAAACTCTGGAGGATGCTGCGCGCGATAGCGGATGCAGCAATTGGGAAGTTTTGCGCGAAATTACGCTTCCCATTCTTTGGCCGGGTATTTTTTCAGCGGGCATCTTTGCGTTTTTGTTGTCTTGGGGGAATTTCTACCTGACCTACAGTCTTGCGGGCACAGCGCGGACTTTGCCGACCTTTGTATTCAGCGGCATTGCCAACGGTTCATCCCCCATCTTTCCTGCACTGGCAACTTTGACTTTTGTACCGGCTCTTGTCCTGGTCGGGTTGGCTGATTTCTTTCGACGTCGTGCCGCCGCACGGCTCAAGCTCAGCGTTTCAGACGCTTAACTACTCTCGATTTCGTATCATTAGGGGACATATGACAAAAATTCAGACTCCAGCCGCAAATTGGAACTTTCCGACAAGGGTGTGGTTCGGCATTGGACGCGCTAGTGAAATCGCGCAGGCGATCTCCGAAATTGGTTCTCATAACTTGCTATTAGTCACTGATCAAGGTTTGGCCAAAAACCCTATGATTGCCGAGATGCGCAAGCAGTTGAGCGCAGCCTCTATCAAGCAAGGAGTTTTCACCAGGATAAAGCCTAACCCAACTGGCCAGAATATCGAAGCTGGGGTCGCAGCATTCAGCAACGGACTGTACTTGCTGTAATGCCTGTCAATCATCTCAGTGCTGTTGCCCAGCTGTCTGCTGAGTGCGTGTGTAGTCACGCCACGTTCTAGGTTCAGCGTGGCGTAGAAATGCCTGAAGCTATACAGCGTTCGTGTTCTGCCATCAGCGCCAATTTTTAAATGCTGCTCATCTATGTGATCGAAACACTGTGCTGCGAGTTTATTTTTCCAACATTTGCTTCCATTTAATGGGCTTTATCCAAAAAAGGCTTTGCTAATGGGCGGCGATATTCGTGTATGTAATTTCCGCTACCAGAGTATTCATAATACTGCTGCGAAGGAAAATATCTTAACGCCGTAGTCCCTAAATTTGAAGCATGTTTTATAACAGCTGCTCTTTTTTGCTCGTTGTAAGTCTTGTAGTAGTTTGGGTCTTCAATTCTTACACGTTTAAAAGTTCCTTCTTTATTGAACCAAATCACTCGGGTTATTGTTCTAAAATCAAATTGTGCGTCCATCATCAGAGTTCGATAGAATTGATGGTTTCTTTCGTAAACGCATTATTTTTTATTCATGAAGCAATCAGCACATGGGCTGCAAAAGAAACTCCGTCGAGAACAGCAGCATGAAATCTGGCTTCGCAAAAACATCAAAAGCTCAATTCAGCACTGGGCGTGTCGCAAGAAGATTTTGAAGCTGCATACCAAGATCCGTGTAGATCTTAAAAAGTAACCTCACCAGTAATATCAGTACCTAAAAAGATGTTATAGAAGTAACAATCTATAACATCTTGATCTTCCGCCAATGATATCAACGGGATAAATTTCTGCCTTTTCAGGTCGGCTTTTAAAATGTGTGACTTTATAATGTTTGATAACAAAACCAAACATT
>JAPKEA010000072.1 GCA_028822275.1 Planktomarina sp.
GCCAAACAAAAAAAAGCTCCGCGGCCCAGGGCTGTCCCGCCGAGAGGCTTTCGCGATTATTTTGGCACTGATGTTTCAGAGCGATCTAAAATGTTGCGTAAAATTGCGGATGTTTACCATTTGTATGGCTTTGAGCAGCTCGAAAGTAGTGCTGTTGAAACTGTTGAGGCATTGGGAAAGTTTCTCCCTGATGTAGACCGCCCAAATGAGGGAGTTTTTGCTTGGCTGGAGGAGGAGGATTGGCTTGCTCTGCGCTATGACCTGACTGCACCTTTAGCGCGCGTTTATGCGCAGCACCGCAACGATCTGCCAAATCCTTATCGGCGTTTTGCCATGGGGCCGGTCTGGCGCAATGAGAAGCCGGGCCCTGGACGTTTCAGGCAGTTCTATCAATGTGACGCGGATACTGTTGGCTCTGCTAGCATGGCCGCTGACGCAGAGATTTGCGTCATGTTATCTGATACGCTCGAGCGGGTAGGTATTTCACGAGGAGATTATATCATCAGAGTGAACAATCGCAAAGTACTCAACGGCGTGATGGAAGTCGCTGGCGTTCTTGACCCGTTGGATCCTGAAAGATTTACAAATGAACGTGGTATTGTTTTACGCGCAATTGATAAATTGGACCGCTTGGGGCTTGAAGGCGTACAGCAACTTTTGGGTGAAGGTCGCAAAGATGACAGTGGTGATTTCACAAAAGGGGCTGGGCTCGGGGTCGGGCAGGCTGAAATTGTGATGGGTTTCATGCAAGCGCTGGGTGACACGACCGAGCAGACCTTGGGCAATCTCCAGGCCTTGGTTGCGGGTTCAGGAGTGGGTGAAACTGGTGTTGATGAGTTAAGGCAAATCTCTGATCTTGTGGCAGCGCAAGGCTATGAAACTGACCGTATTATGCTTGATCCATCCGTGGTGCGAGGTTTGGGTTATTACACTGGGCCCGTCTACGAAGCAGAGTTAACATTTGAAATTAAAGATGAGAAAGGTAGACCTCGGCAATTCGGTTCTGTCGCAGGTGGTGGGCGCTATGATGATTTGGTTAAACGCTTCACCGGCCAAGAAGTTCCGGCCACTGGTATTTCGATCGGGGTAGATCGATTGCTTGCAGCACTACGGATGAAGGGCAGGGTTGGGCAAACTGTTCCTGGCCCTGTCGTGATTACAGTTATGGACCGAGATAGGATGAGCGATTACCAATCTATGGCTGCTGAACTACGTGCCGCTGGCATTAGGGCAGAAGTGTATCTCGGTAATCCAAAAAACTTTGGTAACCAATTGAAGTACGCTGATAAACGTAAAAGTCCCATTGCGATTATTGAGGGAGATGTCGAGAAAGCGGCTGGTATAGTGCAAATTAAAGACCTTATTTTGGGTGCTGAATTAGCAAAAAAAGCAAGTTTGGAAGAGTGGAAAGCCCGACCAAGTCAGATTGAATCCCCACGGGCTCAGTTAATTGAGCAAGTGCGCAAAATGTTATTGGCCCAGGCTCTTTCTGAATGACGTTACTCCGCATTGAAACCGAACGTCTTTTAAAGGTTTTTCAAGCGGCTGGTGCTGTGCGCGTGGAAACTAACATTTTACAACAAGCAGATGTTTTGTTGGATCTATACGGTGAAGATATTCGTGGTAGAGCTTTTGTCACCTCTGATCCACTGCATGGCGAGCAAATGTTGCGGCCTGACTTTACTGTTCCTATAGTGCAACGCCATATGGCTGAAAGCGCAGAGCCTGCGCGCTATACTTACGCAGGCAAAGTTTTTAGGCGCCAAGAGACTGACACAGACCGCGCAAGTGAAATTGATCAAGTTGGTTATGAAGTATTTGACCGTGGCCCTGCTGACAAGATCGAAGCTGAAGTTTTTGGTATATTCTACAGAGTTTTAGCCCCGCTTGGGCTCACGGCCTCAACAGGTGACGTTGGTCTACTTTTGGCCGCTATTGAGGGACTTACGACTTCGCAAGCCCGTAAAGAAGCTTTGCGCCGTCACATCTGGCGGCCACATAGGTTTGGTGCATTGATCGAGCGGTTTTCGAATATTGTTGGGGTGAAGGGTCTAGGAGTAGGAGGTCGGCAGATTGGCCTGCGCGGCGCTAGCGATATTAAGAGCAGACTTGCTCAATTAGCGGAAGAAGCAGAGGCTCCACCAATTCCCAGGTCCGAAGTTAATGCGATCAAAGATCTGCTCGCCGTAAAGAATACTTTTCCAAATGCGTTGGAAGATCTTGAAAACTTAGCGCCAAGACTGCCGTCAATAGAACCTGCTGTTGTGAATATGCATAAACGTGCTTCTGCACTTAGGTCTGCGGGTATTGATATTTCTAAAATCGGTTTTGAAGCTGCTTATGGTCTCACTGCGATGGAATATTACGATGGTTTTGTCTTTGGTTTTTATTCTTCTGACCAATTCGATTGGCCTGCGGTAGCTTCAGGAGGTCGCTATGATGCTTTGACACGAGTTTTAGGGCAAGGGCGCTCAGTCCCAGCAGTGGGGGGTATTGTTCGACCGCATTATACGCAGGGACTGTCGCAAGGAGCTTTAGAATGATCAAGTTAGGTGTGCCGGCTAAGGGACGGTTAATGCAAAATACATTTGATTGGTTTGCAAATCGCAATGTTTTGTTGTCTAAATCTGGGTCTGACCGAGAATATGTTGGTAAAGTTTCTGGAGTTACGGGAGTTGAGCTGATCCTTCTTTCTGCTGGTGAGATCCCTGGGGAGCTGGCCGCTGGGCGTATTGATATTGGTGTGACGGGTACGGATTTAGTTCATGAAAAATTGGCTAATTGGTCAGAAAAAATCACCCCTGTTATCGAAATGGGATTTGGCTTTGCTAATTTGATGATTGCGGTACCGGCTTGTTGGCGTGATGTTACGTGCCTCCATGATTTGGATGCAGTTGCTGCACGCTTTCGTGCCCAGCAAGGCTTTCGGCTGAGAGTGGCGACTAAGTACCATCGATTGGTTCGCCAGTTCATGACTGAACATGGGGTCGCTGATTATCAATTGGTGGACAGTCAGGGTGCGACAGAGGGTGCAATCAAGAACGAAACTGCAGAAGCAATAGCCGATATTACTAGCTCAGGTGCCACGATAGAAGCCAACCATCTACGAATTTTGGAAGATGGTCTTGTGCTAAAATCACAAGCAACATTATGGCAGTCTCGATCATCACAAGGCAATTGCTCTGAGTTGATCAAGAAAATAATAACTGAACAAATTTAAGCTAATGCTACCGCCAAATCGCGAATTAAATCTGTTGGATCTTCTAGGCCAACTGACATGCGAAAAACTCCGTCTCCTGCGAACGACCGATAGCTTTCGAGTTGTGTGCCACTGAGCCTGAAAGACGTTTCCATGAGACCCTCGGTTTCCATCCAGAAAATTAAACTGCGATGGTGGCCGAGTGAAACCGCATAGTGAATAATGTCCATCCGATCGATCATTTGCTGTGCAATTTTCCGCCCAGTTTTAGCACCACCGACTTGGAAGCTAATCATTCCAGACGTATTTAGCATTTGCTTTTTGGCCAATTCATATTGTGGGTGACTTGGTAGGCCTGGGTAAATTACTTTAGTCACCTGTGGCTGAACTTGGAGCCATTCAGCCACTGCTTGTGCTCCAGATTGGTGTGCTCGCATCCGCAGCGGTAGCAGTGACAAGCCGCGTGCCACCAACCACGCGTTGAAGGGAGACATCACGCCACCGTGGTGAATTGCGCTTTCGCCCCGAATTTTAGAAATCAAAAGTTTTGAGCCAGAAACTGCGCCTCCTACTGCATCGCCGTGACCCCCCACATATTTTGTTACTGAGTGCATAATTAAATCTATGCCCAATAACGCAGAATTTTGGCCCATCGGTGATGCGAAAGTTGCGTCGCAACTAACTAAGGCGCCGGCGGTATGTGCAATTTTGCAGACCTGTGCAAGATCAGTCAGGCGGCCAATTGGATTGACGGGGCTTTCTGTATGGACCAATTTTGTGTTGGGGCGGAACGCTGCCTGGAGAGTTCCTAGATCAGACATATCCACCAGTGTCACATCAATGCCGAAGCGGGGGAGGGTGTCTCGTGCCAGTTCTGCGACACCCGCATAGCTAACGTCCGATACGATGACGTGGTCGCCTGCTGACAAGAAAGTTAGAAAGATAGCAGTTGTAGCCGCCATGCCTGATGCGAGGCAAATACAATCCTCAACTCCTTCGAGTTTAGCAAGCTTTTGCTCAAGCATATTCACCGTTGGATTGCCCCAGCGGGCGTAAAGATACTTGCCGTCATCTTGTAAATCGTGGGCGGAAAATCCTGCAACTTGATCTGTCACAAATGTTGACGACATGTGCAATGCTGGGGCAGACGCACCTGTAGTTGGATCTGGAACTTCACCTGCATGAATTGCTGTGGTCATTAAGCCATATTTGGAGTTTGTACGGTCCATGCTTGCGTTCCTTGTGCTGTTGCATTTTTTTTGAGACCGTAGCGCTGCAACAAACTTTTTGGTCTCAGGCCGAACGTTTCAGAAAATTGGGAAAGCTGTCAAGCGCTTATAAGATGCCAATATCGGCTAATGCAATTTGCAAAGCATGAGGTAAAGTTTCCTCGTGTTGTCTGGTTTCACCCAAATCTGGTGGAGCGGCTGCGGGCTCGAGATAACGCCAGCCTTGAAAGGCACGCCTAGGCGTGGCGGCAACGCGGATTAATTTGGGATCTGATACGATTGCACAACGGCGAATGCCATCTGACCCGATAACTTCGTCAAGACGCAAAACGGTCTGGCGGCAAAGAAGGGTGCCTTTGATAATCCAGTAGATTGAACCTCCATTAGTCAGCTCCGCTTCGCGCTTTGGCCACATACGAGTTATGTGACGTGGAAGGCCGTCGGGTGTTTGAGCCATTGAGGATGCTTGCCATTCGGTGAGACCTTCAACAGATTTGGTGCCAACGCTCAATTTTACTAGATTTATGGTATTTAGCAATTAGAACCCCTATATGTTGTTTTTTCCCGTCAAGAGAGCAGATTTTGAGTGTGGATACAAGTTGACCTTATGACGGCTAAAGCGTAACTTGAATTCCTATAAAACCTTTTAGTTTTGGATTTCTGCATGACTGTCTTTGCCACTCCTATCGCCGAACAAATCTGGGATATGAAATACCGTTTTAAACAAGCGGATGGGACGCCAATTGATGAAACGGTTAGAGACAGTTGGCATCGAATAGCGAATGCGTTGGCCGCGGTTGAGACGTGCCCATCCGATTGGGCGCCGAAGTTTTACAATGCGCTTTCAGACTTTAATTTTCTTCCTGCGGGGCGCATTACAGCCGGTGCCGGCACAGAACGAAGCGTAACTTTGTTTAATTGCTTCGTCATGGGTACAATCCCAGACAGTATGGGCGGTATCTTTGATATGCTTAAAGAGGCCGCTCTTACAATGCAGCAGGGCGGTGGGATTGGTTATGATTTCACGACTATTCGTCCGAAGGGAGCCAAGGTCAAAGGAGTGGCTGCTGATGCATCTGGTCCACTATCATTCATGGATGTTTGGGACGCGATGTGTCGCACTATTATGTCTGCTGGCAGCCGACGCGGTGCAATGATGGCAACAATGCGCTGTGATCATCCTGACATAGAAGATTTCATAACGGCTAAGAAAGATCCTGCACGTCTAAGAATGTTTAACGTGTCGGTATTGGTCACTGATGATTTTATGGAAGCAGTGAAAAAAAATAGATCTTGGGAGTTGAAGTTTGAAGATGAAGTTTTCAGAACGGTAAAAGCAGCTGAATTGTGGGATCAGATCATGGCCTCGACCTTTGAATTTGCTGAGCCTGGAGTGATATTCATTGACCGTATCAATAAAGCTAACAACCTCAACTATTGTGAAACGATAGCAGCTACAAATCCTTGTGGAGAGCAGCCGTTGCCACCTTATGGTGCTTGTCTTTTAGGATCCATAAACATGGCGCGTCTTGTGTCCCGCCCGTTTGAAAAAAATGCTAAGCTGGATGAGACTCTGATGTCTGATTTGGTCGTAACTGCGGTGCGAATGATGGATAACGTTATTGACGCGAGCCGGTTTCCACTTGAAGCGCAAGCGCGAGAAGCTGCAGCTAAACGCCGCATTGGTTTGGGAGTTACCGGTCTTGCAGATGCGCTTTTAATGGTGGGGCAGCGCTATGGTTCGGAAGAAGCGGCAGTGCAAACCGGCGTATGGCTGAAGCAGATAGCGCGTGCTGCATATTTGGCCTCAGTTGATTTAGCCAAAGAAAAAGGGGCCTTCCCACTATTTGATGCGGAGGGTTATTTGGCTAGTGGTGCCATGCAGGCAATGGACGATGATGTGCGTGCAGCTATTGGTAAGCATGGCATTCGTAATGCTCTCCTGACCAGCATTGCTCCAACTGGTACCATTAGCCTCTATGCAGGTAATGTGTCCTCAGGTATCGAGCCAGTGTTTGCATATGCATACACCCGAAAGGTGCTGCAAAAAGACGGATCGCGTACGGAGGAAGAGGTCGTCGATTACGCTGTTCAAATGTGGCGTGATAAAATGGGCGATGCCGCATTACCTGATTATTTCGTTAACGCGCAGACTCTTGCGCCACTTGATCACGTTAGGATGCAGGCAGCTGCTCAAAAATGGGTCGACAGTTCAATTTCGAAAACCATCAACTGTCCCGAAGACATTAGCTTTGAAGCATTCAAAGATGTTTACATGGCGGCTTGGGATCAGGGATGTAAAGGCTGTACAACCTACCGTCCAAATGCTGTCACAGGGTCTGTTTTGAGCGTTTCAGACGAAAGTGAAAAGGCTCCTGAGGTCGATAACGGCGCAGAAGTTGTCTACATAAGCGAACCATTGTCGCGCCCCGAGGCATTAGAAGGTCAAACTTATAAGGTAAAATGGCCTGACAGCGAGCATGCGATCTATATTACGTTGAATGATCTGGTTTTGAACGGCCATCGTCGTCCATTTGAGGTATTCATCAACTCTAAAAATATGGAGCATTTTGCTTGGACCGTTGCTCTTACTCGGATGATCTCCGCAGTATTTCGGCGCGGAGGCGACGTGAGCTTTGTTGTTGAAGAGCTTAAAGCGGTGTTTGACCCGCGTGGGGGAGCCTGGCTAGAGGGTAAATACATTCCGTCAATTCTTGCGGCTATTGGCAGCGTTATCGAGCAACATATGATTAACACGGGCTTTATCTCTGGTGAGGGTATGGGATTGAAAACTGACCCGCGAGCAGAGGTTGTGGGCCTTACGCAATCACGCGCTGTGCCATGTTCAAGCTGTGGTCAATTTGATTTGCGTATGCTTGAAGGCTGTATGACCTGTGGTAGTTGTGGTTATTCAAAGTGCGGTTAAATAAATAGGAGCGGCATTGGCGCCTCTATACATTCTAACTTTTACCGCGTACCGCCAAGTCATTAAGCCTCTTTTCTGAG
Organism: Planktomarina sp.; assembly: GCA_028822275.1. Lineage (GTDB taxonomy): Bacteria > Pseudomonadota > Alphaproteobacteria > Rhodobacterales > Rhodobacteraceae > Planktomarina. The sequence goes on from JAPKEA010000072.1 coordinate 7,435, forward strand.
GCAATTTAGGGGTTTGTTGGTCCATGGGGGGCTACGGCACCCTTTGGACACGGAAAGATACTCATTTGAAACAAGCCCTTGCTGACGCGCTTGAAAAGCGCGGCTATAAAAATCTAACACCTGTACAAACTGCCGTAACAGACCCTGATTTAGCAAATGCAGACCTTTTGGTCTCGGCACAGACTGGTTCCGGCAAAACTGTAGGATTCGGCTTGGCAATTGGTGACAGTCTTTTGGGTGAAAATGAAGTGTTTGAACGTGCGTCCAAGCCGTTGGCATTGGTAATTGCACCAACTCGTGAGTTGGCCTTACAAGTGAAGCGGGAATTGCAATGGCTGTACGGCGAAGCTAAAGCAACGCTTGCCTCATGCGTGGGCGGTATGGATATGCGCGATGAACGTCGTTCTCTTGAGCGTGGTGCACATATAGTTGTAGCGACCCCGGGTCGTTTGCGAGATCATATCAGCCGTGGATCTATTGATCTGTCTGAGTGCCGGGCTGTTGTATTGGATGAAGCAGACGAGATGTTGGACCTTGGGTTCCGCGAGGACCTTGAGTTTATCCTGGGCCACGCGCCTGAAACACGTCGGACATTGATGTTTTCAGCTACAGTACCAAAATCAATTGCGACACTAGCTAAGTCCTATCAAAAGAATGCAGTTCGTGTTTCCACTGTTGCTGAAAAATCTCAGCATTCGGATATTGAATATCGTGCATTGGGCGTCGCTGCGCGTGACGTTGAAAACGCCATAATCAATGTTCTCCGATTTTACGAATCTCCAAATGTTTTGGTGTTTGCAAACACGAGGATCATGGTAAACCGTTTGACCACGCGCTTGTCAAACCGCGGTTTTTCAGTTGTCAGCCTATCGGGTGAGTTGAGCCAAGCTGAGCGGACACATGCGCTTCAAGCAATGCGCGATGGCCGCGCCCGTATATGTGTTGCAACCGATGTTGCAGCCCGTGGGATTGATCTTCCAAACTTGGATTTGGTCGTGCATGCAGAATTACCAACAAATCATGAAACGTTGCTTCATAGGTCGGGGCGTACTGGGCGAGCTGGTCGCAAGGGAATTTCAGCCCTGATTGTGCCTCCTTCCGCACGCCGCAAAGCTGAACGAATTTTACAAGGGGCAAAAGTCACAGCAAATTGGGGAGTGCCACCGTCAGCCGATGACGTTAAAGCTAGAGACCGGGAACGTATGCTAGCGGATCCTTCTTGGAACGAACCGATTAGTGAAAAAGAGAGAGCTGGCGTTGATGAGCTGCTCTCACATTTCGAACCTAATCAATTGGCTGCGGCTTACTTGCGCCTGTACTCTGCCAAGCAGTCTGCTCCTGAAGAGCTGGTTGCGGTAGATACTAAAGAGACAAAACCTCGACGGGCTTCGGACTTTGGCCCGACTGTTTGGTTCTCGATTCCTGGGGGGCGTGCCTCGGGGACCCTTCCTGGCCGTCTGTTGCCCATGATTTGTAATTCTGGGAACATCACAAAACATGATATTGGAGCAATTAAAATTCATCCAGCTGAGTCATTTTTTGAAATCAAGAAGTCCAGTGTTGATGGCTTTAAGGCGGCTCTTGGTCCCAAAATGGTTGCTGAAGATGATGTTGTTGTTACAGAATTAAAGGGCCCTCCGGCCGATATTTCCAGTGAACGCTCAAAACCAGCTAAAAAGTGGGATGACAAAAAGCCCCGTCATGATCAAAAAGAAAATGCGCCAGTTGATTGGAATGATGACGCCAAACCAAAACCACGCAAGCCTAAGCCTGGACAAGGCGTTGATAAGACTAAATCTAAATTTAAATCAGAGAGTAAACCTCGTCTGGAAGGCGTTGTTGAAAATTTTAGGAAAAAAACTGGTAAATCTGGGGGCTTTGGCAAGCCTTCCACGGGCAATAAGCCTGGTGGATTTGGTAAACCTAAATCTGGCA
>JAPKEA010000505.1 GCA_028822275.1 Planktomarina sp.
CTCGTAAACGGCCGCGCCGAGCAAGGCAGTTAATGACATATTCTAAACCGTTTCTGTAATTTTTGTAAAATGACGCAGGGCATCGGTGTTTACTTTCATTGCTCTGGCCGTGGTTTCAACTGGAGTACTACTACTAATATTCCGTGATAAATATTATTGCATATTTGGCTTTTGGTTTATTGTTATAACGTTCTTTGGCGCGGGTGGACGGTACCCAAGCGCGCTGTGAGGTCTGATGGAGTTGTATTGATAACACCACCTTTCAATAAGGCGAAGCCGGTATTTTGTGAATACATCGAGATCTTCCATAAGCACCAGCGTTGTCATTCCTGCACAGGCCCCAAAACACTGATGCAGGCATAGGAAGACCTGACGTAGAAAATGGCTGCCTGGGATCCATTACTAGACGTTAGAGCTTTGTGGAGAAAATCTATTTATGTTGAATTTTGCTCCAGTGTCTGAATGCTATTTATTAGTTTTAAGAAGCGCGCGAGGCAGATCCTTAGTGGTCACATCATCGTTTTCATTTTGACGCGTAAAGTAGCCGCAGGCGAGCATTGGTTCAATGCGTGGGTCTTGGGCTAAACTAACGTGTGTTCGATGTCTGTCCTCACGCTAAGTTTCATAGTTTGGGTCATCCGACCTGCGCCCTTTGCGTGTTTCAGCAGTACAAAAAGATTGATTTATTGCAACTTTGGTCCAAAGCATCGGAAGGCATTAAGCTCAAGATAGCCACGCAGCGCAGCCTCAATATTTGGGTAAATACAAGTGGTGTTAAGGTGTGACGAAAGGTTTCAGGCTATCCGTGAAGAGCTCAATGAACTCAAGCGTCACAACTGAGGGGGGCGTTGCAATTGGCCGTAAAACTGAAAGTTGCTGTGGCACTTGGGGCAAGAACGGGCGCATTTCAACGGCTTGATCCGAAAATTGTCGCGCATCCAATTCGCTGACAACAGAGACCCCATCGCCTTTGGCCACGAAGGCGCAGGCGCCGGTGAACTGTCGTGTCTCAATCCACGACGGGAGCTTGACACCTCTTTCGATAAACGCCTGATTCAACGAATTGAAAAACGCGTCATCCCTCCGAGTATGGATAAATTTTTCATGGACCAGATCTTCCGGCCAAATCTCGGACTTTTCACTTAGCCAATGGCCTTTTGGGAAAATGCACACGGTGCGGATCTGAAAATTCCGACTCTCAATTGCTGGATGGCTGGCAAACCCGTTTGTCAGGCCGCAGTCATACTGCTGACCAATAATCCAATCGAGAATGCGCTCGGGTCGGTCAGGCTCTATTGTCACTGTGACGTTGGGGCGGGTTTTTAGAAAGTCCACCATTACATTTGGAAGATGGCTTGTCGCAAATCCCGGAAGGCAGGCGATCCTGAGGTGACCGGCGGTGCGCTCTGTTAGATTATGGTGCAATTCCTCAATATTTTTGAGCCCTTCAAGTACTCTTGAAACCTCGCCCAAAAGCAGTCTGGCTTCAGGAGTTGGAAGCAGCTGACCTTTTTTGCGGATGAAAAGCTCAAAGGCGATCTTATCGGAGAAACTGGATAGCAGCCGGCTGACTGCGGGTTGTGAAATGCCAAGGCTTGCTGCTGCGCGGGTCACGCTGCCTGTTTGGGCCACAGCCTCAAATGCCTGCAACTGTCGCAATCTCAAGGCCATCCCATCTCCACCTTTGTTTAGTGCCTGAGATAACCATAATATTGGTCTTTGCATAATTCAATGTTATAATTATGTTGGTAAAAATTACTTTGACTTATTAAATTTAACGTGATTTGTTTGTCTTGTTGATAACTCTGGGTGACGCTGCCGTCATGAGGATTCTTTGATGGGAGAAGAGGTCATCGCATATTGCGGCGGTTTACAATACGTTCACCGTTGTTTCACCATGACGTTGTGCGCGATCACTACCCGGACTGATTGGATAACCAAAGGAGCTTTTTATGAGAAACACACTTTTACTGGCCGGTACGATTGCCGCCTTAGCAACATCGGCTTTTTCAGACACTGTTAAGGTCGATTGGTGGCACGCGATGGGCGGCCTCAACGGCGAACGGGTTAATAAAATTTCTGCAGATTTTAACGCGTCGCAAAGTGCCTATGAAATTGTGCCAACTTACAAGGGCAATTACACCGAAACAATGACCGCAGCTGTTGCGGCCTTCCGCGCCAAAGAACATCCGCATCTGGTTCAGGTTTTTGAAGTAGGTACCGCCACCATGATGGCGGCAAAAGGCGCGGTATATCCGATAGAGCAATTGATGTCGGATGCGAATGAGCCTTTTGACAAGGGCGATTACCTGCCTGC
>JAPKEA010000506.1 GCA_028822275.1 Planktomarina sp.
GGCCGCTTTAGATTGCCCTGAGACGGACACAACGGCAGGACGTTATGCTGATAAGAGGGCAAAGGGGTTTGCGCGGTCAGCCGCGTTCTGCGAGCTTACTGGCGCGCAAATGCGTGATCATGTAGTGGGTTGTTACAAGATCAACGGGGCTGATTTTGGCGAGGCAATGATGCGCGACAGCGACTGTAACGTCTGAGAGAAGTATTGTGTCTGGGATAGATATTAAATTTCAGAATCTCTTTGAAAATCCGAACCCCCAATGTTTCTGGTTTAAAAAAACAGTTTTAGGGGCCGATTTTTCATCAGTCGCGAATACTATTACCGACTCGTAAATAGGTTACCACGTCGCAACGCTTTTACCGTGCTGAGCCATATGAATACCTGCGCCGCCGCCGATTACCAACGAATCAAATGTTTTGAATAATTCAGTTGATTGACGCCATTCAACGTATTTATCGTAGTCAGCTAGGCTTTCCCAGTCTTGGACTAAGGTATAGATATTTTTAGTTTCATCCAAATACAGCTCTAGACTGATACAGCCTTTGTACGAACGAGTATCTGGGATAATCTCCATGAGAAAGTCGGTGATTTCCTTCGTTTTCCCGGGCACTATCGGAAATGTTGCTATTACCAAGTTGTTCATTTGCATATCCCCTGATTTTTATATTGTTGAGCAGTCAATTGATCTTCACTGTAACTGTATTGTTAATGTTTATTCATCTGTTGAGAATAACAGTTTTACAGTAAATGATGTCGTTTACGAAATAACTGAATGGTGCATTTTTTTTATTCGGTATGTTGATAGATGTCAAGTTTTCGCAAGATTAAACTATCACGCTAGTGTGATTTTTCCAATATATCGAGAAGACTTAATCGAGTGAAATTGACTGCGACTTTATTTAATCATATATTCATGGGGCATCCCGAGTAAACAAATTCGAGGATCCTGAGTTTTAACTCAGATAATAATAAATAGTTAAAACCTTTTCTATCCGCTTTGGATAGTCTCTTAAAGGAATAAAAAAATGTCTGAATCTGTTACTGCCGCCAATCTGACTGCGAAATATCCCGACGTTAACTATGAACCACTCGATACCGACATGTATTGGCGAGAGGATCATTATCTAAAAGAAAAAGATAAAATTTTTAAACAAGCCTGGCATTGTCTGGGGCGCGTGGAGGAACTGCCCAAAATTGGATCTTTTTTCTTGCGTAAGATACCTACATTTAACCTCACGATACTCGTCGTGCGATCTTCTGAGACCACTATAAAAACGTTTTTAAACGCTTGCGCTCATCGCGGTAATGACCTAGAACTGCTGCCTTGCGGCAAGCGCAGAGCATTCACATGTAAATTCCACGCATGGCAATATAGCCTCGACGGTCAGCTAATCAAAGTTACTGACGAAGAGGGATTCCCGCAGTTAGATAAATCCAAAATTAAACTGCATGAGTTTAAAAGCGATCTCTGGGAGGGTTTTATATTTGTTAATTTATCCACACATCCGGCAGACTCGTTAGTCGATTACATGGGGCAGCAGGGGGCAGATTTAGCCGGTTACCCATTCCATCTTGGGCAGACTAAATTTCAATTTTCTGGCGTCATAGACACCAACTGGAAGTTTTTAGTCGATTCGTTTTGTGAAACCTATCATGTACCCTTTTTACATCGAAAAACCATCAATGGCACTATGGCAGGACCTCAGAATATTCACGGACGCGCAGTCGATATTCGCCTGAAGGGTGACCATCGCACAACATCAGTATGGGGTAATCGCCAATATCAACCGAAAACAGTACAAGCTTTGGCCTTCCAAAATACGCCCGGCATCTCTATTACCAGCGCTGGAGACGATTCTATAGAACTTCCAAAAGGATTAAATGAAACCCGATCGCCAAATTGGTCGATCGATGTGTGCGTATTTTTCCCAGGACTAGTGTGCGTAATCGGAGCCGGAATGTATTTCACCCATCAGATGTGGCCACTCGGTGCGGGTAAAACCCAATGGGACATGACGGGATATCTGCGTCCCGCAGCAAATGCGGCCGAGCGTTTTGGGCAGGAACATGCGATTGCCGAGTTGCGCGATGCTGTGTTGGAGGATGCAAATACACTAGAAAGAATGCAGCGTAATGTTTCAACAGGATTTCTGGATAAATTTTACTTCCATGATCATGAGTTGTCTCTCCGCTACCAACACCACACGGTCAAAAAGCATTTGGGGCAATTATGACGAGCATGTCCATGCTTCTACCACAAGAATTTTCTAGTTTAGAAAAGTTTTGTTCTCGCTGGTGTTTGGCTAGTTCGCAGGA
>JAPKEA010000507.1 GCA_028822275.1 Planktomarina sp.
CTTGGAGTTAGTCACGCTTGAACCGAATGCGGAGTTAAATGGGGTTTTAGTTTGATAGTCGGGTCTGCTAGCTGTTCTTGAGTTATATTTATGCCCCTCCTGATCGCCTCACGGACTAGTCGGATGTCTTTACCAGAATTAATACACAGGGCACCGACGATTATCCCCTTATCTATATAGAATGTAGTGGATTGGAGAACCTCACCGTAGAGTCTGGTCACCCGTTTAAGCGTGGGCCCTGTATCTCCAATCAGCTGAAAATTATTGTCAAAATGATCTGTCCAAAACCATGGGATTTCGTTATATGAGCTACCCAAACCACACATATTGTTTGCGGCAACTACAGATTGGTTTTGAGCAATCTGCCAAGATTCTATTCTTACCTTTGTCTTGAGGAAACAATTTAGGTGATTAGTCACCTCTCCAGCCGCAAAGATCCCAGGTTGAGATGTTTCGCCAAAATCATCGACTACGATGCCATCCTTTACTTCAAGGCCAGCCCGTGCGGCTAAATCAGTCTCAGGTATTACACCGATACCGATAACGACGCAATCTGTATGCAGAATCTTGCCAGATGTCAGTACTACACGCTCTATAATACCGTTACCCTCAAACGCCGATACTACGTCGCCAAATAGAAACTTGATGCCCTTTGAGCGGTGTAGGGTATAAATTGAAGTGCGCAACTCATCTGGCGCTCCTCTTTGCAAAACACCAGCGCCAGATTCAACGACCGTCACCTCGCAACCAAAACGTTGCCGTGCAGACGCTGCAACTTCAAGCCCGATAAACCCCGCTCCGACTACGACAAGATGTCGGCATTCTGCCAGACGTTTTGAAAGAGCCATGCAATCGTCTACCGTGCGCAGAGAATAGATATGAGGGAGTTCAACGCCAGAAACTGTTAAGCGCCGCACCCGGGACCCTGTTGCTAACATCAGCTTGTCAAATCGAAAGCTGCGGCCATCATCTAGCACAACTTTGCGTTTTCCTAAATTAATCTGTTCAACTGAGTGGCCTAAATGCGTTTCAATAGCAAATTTATCAAGCTGTTCTTTCTTCTTGATAATAATGGACTGTGGCGATACAGCTCCCGTTAGAACCCCTTTAGAGAGTGCTGGACGCTCGTATGGTAGATGAGGTTCAGCTCCGATCAGGATGATTCTTCCATCAGGGTCGGCATCGCGAAGGGCAATGGCGGCTCGGCATCCAGCTTGCCCAGCACCGATGATTACATAGTTACATGGCTCCATTATAAAGAGCCCTAGCAATTTTCACCAGCGAGATCAGGGCGAGTGACACACATTGAGCAGAAGCGCCATTGAAAATTCTAGTATTCATATCGTAGGGAACTCCACATCCACTATTTGGTTGCGGTTGCGCTGCATTTCTTTCAGAATTGAGAGATGTACTCTAAAAATTCCCGGAGCGACTTCCTTCAAATGGCTTTTGACTACTGTATGTAGTCGAGGTAGTGCGTGAAATGGAACCGACGGATATAAATGGTGCTCTGCGTGGAAAGGCATGTTCCAGTAAAAGAATCGAATGAATATGTTGCTTTTCGTGGTACGCGTATTTTCCAGCATATTAGGTGACTCAGCCATTCCTGTGTGTTCAATCATGCGCATGGCCCGAAGGGCTGGTTCTCCAAGTACCCGAGGTAAAAGCCATAGGTAAAGCGCCAGCCCGCTTTGAAAGTAGGCAGAGACAACCATGACAATGGTGTAAGTTAAAATCATGATACGAGCTTCAATAACAACGGACTGAAGCTCGTTTTTTGGAATGAACGCCCGCTCTTCTTCAGTGAAACGACCAAGCATTTGGCTGTATATGTTCTTCAGCATCCGAAGCCAGATATTGTACCCAGAAAGATTCGTCAAATATTCTGATATGCTGCGTGGAAAGTCTACACGATCGGGGTCACCTAAGGGATGCTGGGTATACGTATGATGTGCCATGTGTCGGTATTTGAGATAGAAAAACGGGCGAAGCATAATAAGCCCTGTAAAACGACCCACTAAAACATTCAGAGATCGAGTTCGAAAAGCACTGCTGTGACATGCTTCGTGCATTGGGGCAAAGAGAAAGGCAATAAATATACCCTGTAGAAGCAACAGTGGAACACACCACCAAGTAAACATTGTCAAGTACAGAAAATATCCGGTTGCAGTAATTGCTCCTAAATGTATGAAAAGGCGGATTAAACCAATTTTATTATTCCTAGCCATAAACTTTTTCAAATCTTTTTTCGAGATGATATCTATCTTCTCAATACCCCATTCGTAACTATTCATAACTGCGCGTGCTCCTAACAAG
>JAPKEA010000508.1 GCA_028822275.1 Planktomarina sp.
GCAGCAGGAAAAGCCGCCGCTGATATGGCTGTCGAAAGCTATGTGAATATGTTTGATGTAGACGCATTTATAGTAAGACCTTTTAATAATTATGGTCCTCGTCAGAATTACAAGGGCCTAATGGCGGGTATTATTCCGATTACTGCATGGCGTATTCACCATAGCATAGCCCCGGAAATTCATGGCTCGGGCGACCAGAGCCGTGATTTTATCTATGTCTTAGATACCGTCGATGCAGTGGTAAAACTGTTTGCCGTTATGCCTCAAGGTGATTCAGTTAATATCTCTACCGATAACTGCTGTTCGGTAAAAACTCTTCTGGGTAAAATCATTGATCACTTCGGCTATCAGGGTGAAGTGTTGGCAAAAGATGCGCGAGGTGCAGATGTACTGACCCATAACGCCAGCAATGCGAAAGTGAACAAGTTAATTTCCTATAATTTGACGCCATTTGATCAAGGATTAACGACCACCCTTGATTGGTATAAAACACAGTTTCAGGGTGCGCCATGAACGCGCGTATAAAATTGATTAAACCCTATATCAGCTTTGATGAAGTCGCTGATGATATTAAAGAAATATTTGATTCCGGACAGCTGACCAAGGGGCAGCATGTGGATAAATTCGTTGAGGGCTTAAAAGGCTATACCAAAGCTGATTACGCACTCTTGACCACCTCGGCAACAACCGCGCTCACTATGTCGCTCAAAGCCATAGGTGTTAAGGCTGGAGATAGGGTTGCTGTTTCAGATTTTTCGTGGCCCGCTACCTGCAATGTAGTGGAAGATCTGGGCGCCATCCCAGTGTTCATAGATGTTGATATCCATACTTATAATATGTGTCCGATCGATCTTGAGAAAAAATTGGAGAGCAGTTTTGCCGGTGTGATTGTGGTGGATGCTCTTGGTAATCCCTCGGGTATTGGCCAGATTAAAGAAATTTGCCACAGCCATAAAATTCCGCTCGTTCAGGATTCAGCCTGCGCAATAGGTAGCTCGGTTGATGGTGTCAAAGTTGGTGCCATTGCCGACCTGACCTGCTACAGCTTTCATCCGCGCAAGTTGCTCACCACAGGTGAGGGTGGCGCGATAATGACTAATAACGATCAGTATGCGCAATGGCTGACCATTAAATTAGCGGCCGGAGCATCCGGTGTTAAAGGGCGAGGCTTGGATTTTGTAGACTATGGCTACAATTATCGACTGAGTGAAATACAAGCCCTAATGGGCTGGATGCAACTGCTTAAGCTGGATGAGATCACCGCAGAGCGCAATGCGATCGCCGACGCATATGCCGCAACACTTGAGCCGTTGGGTTTCAATCGACAAAAAGTGGATGCCAATGTACATCACAACGTTCAGTCGTTGATATTCACAGTTCCTACGGGCATGTTTCGCGACGCGCTAATCGATCATTTGGCCAGTCAAAATATTGAGTCGACACTGGGCACCTACTGCTTGAGTGCGACGACCTATTACCTAGGAAAATACAATGATCTGCAGAAAAATTCGCTGTGGCTAGAAAGCAATACCATTACATTACCCTGCTATACAGGCGTCGATGTAAAGACTGTGACAGATGCGATTGGGCAATTTGTCTAGTTGATTCGAGGTAATAAGCTATGTGGGAAGACGAGTTTCGTGCGCTACAAGTATTAATACGCTCTCAGAGAGCCAAAGTCTTTGAGAAATTTAAACGTCATGTTTCGATCAATGACTTGCTGTCTGATCGATGGGAGACTGCCAAATTTTACGGCTTTGGTGAAGGAACTTCTTGCTACAACAACGTTTTGATACTTGGAGATGTAAAGGTTGGAAAAAATACCTGGATAGGGCCTAATGTTGTTCTCGATGGTACCGCCGGGTTGGAGTTAGGGGACTTTTGTAGCATAAGTGCTGGTGTGCAGATATATACCCACAATACGGTCGATTGGTCAAATTCTTTGGGTGTCATCGGGCCTGAAACAGCCCCTACAAAAATAGGCAACGGGGTTTATATTGGGCCAAATAGTGTTGTTCAGATGGGTGTTACAATCGGAGATAAATCGGTGATTGGCGCGATGAGTTTTGTCAATCAAGATATTAAATGTAGTGAAAGAGTCTTTGGCTGTCCAGCTAGAGTATTGCATGGATAGGCGATAAATTATGACAATTTCGATTGTTAATTATGGCTCTGGGAATATTGGCTCTGTCGTTAATATGCTCAAGCATATTGGCGTAGCGACCGAAGTGATCAGCGAGTCTGAGCAGGTTAAAAAGGCCGAGAAAATCATACTGCCGGGCGTTGGGAAATGGGATTCCGGCGTTCATAATCTG
>JAPKEA010000073.1 GCA_028822275.1 Planktomarina sp.
ATCGCATTAACCCCCAACTTATTATTGGCAACTGCTAAGTCCGTGTCCGGGCTTTCAGTGAAACTTACAATCTCTGGCAAGAACGCTACCGTAGTAGACACCTTCGCAAGTGGGCAGTTAGCTCTACTTTCTTTCCCTACCGGTGGCCTTACGCCCGCGCTCCTGTCAAAAGCTACAGGGAAAAGTAAGCGTAATGTCCACGTCGTTCGGCACGCCGGCGATACGGTGTCAGGTACGCTAGTAAATATTAGCACTGGCCTAACAGATATGAGCATGTCGAAAACTCTTCTCTCACTGACAGGCTCAGGGGTATTCAATAATTGTGGTGAACTTATAGGGATCTATGACCAAGATGCAACGGCGGACGGAGCCGCAGCGATCTCTTTAAGCTTAATCAAAAAAGCTATAGATGGAGTTGATGGGGTATTGATCTCAACAACGGTATGTCCCAGTGAGATTGATAAGCGCGTGCTCGATGAAGAGCTAAGAGTAATAGAACGTGAAAAGCTGAAGGCCGGAACTATTAAGAAGGAAACCGAGGCACTAGCGAAGCAAAAAGCTGCAGAGGAAGCATTAAGAGTCTCTCGCGAAAAAGTAGTTCAACAAGAAGAGGCTTCTAAGAAAGCTCTCGCTGAAGCCGAAAAGAAATCGAAGAAAGAGTTAGATGAAAAACAAGCCGCACTAGATCTAGCAAAGGAAGAAGCTGCCGAGAAAGAAGCATTAGCAGAAGAGGCTAAAATTGCTAAAGAAGCGGAAAATTTAGCGACCGAAGAGGCTTTGCGCAAAGCCAATAAAATAAAGGCGGCAGAGCAACAAAAAGCGGAACAGGAAAAACTATTACTAATGGGGGCAATCGCGCTAGGGCTGTTACTGGTTATAGGTATTGTTGTACTTTTAAGGCGATCCAAGCGACAGAGCGAATTAGCATTAGATGAAGCTGCAGAACCAGAGGTTATCGCTCTTTTGTCCTTCGATGTTTTAATTAGAGGTGACGCCGTTGGTATTAAAGTACCCGCAGAGCTGATAGCTCGAACGCGTGGAGTAGTAATAGGCAGAAGCGCTGCAGATAGTGATTTCGTTATCGATTCGCCTGAGCTTTCGAGATCACATGTTAGACTTTCCGAAAAAGATGGGATCCTGTACCTAGAAGATCTGGGTTCGGCAAATGGAACTGTTCTTAATGGTCTTAAGCTTAAACCAGCTCAGTTAGTGGCGCTTCATAACGGAGATGAACTCGAACTTGCGGTTAGTATATTTGCTGTAGAGTTCCAAGAAAGGTAACGCCGATGCGACTTTGGGCAGGATTCCTGTTACTTATTTTTGGCATCCCGCTGTCCTGGGCTATAGAAATAGACCAGGCGGATTCAGCTACGGTTCTGATTCTTTTATACGATAAGGAGGGTAATGGTTTAGGGTCAGGGTCAGGATTTTTTGTCACCGATGCGGGCCATATTTTAACAAATGCACATGTAGTCGCTGACCCGAATATTGATACAATTCGTATTCTGGGAAAATCAATGCCGCCATATCCGGGGTCGGACGCTCGCATTGTATGGGTTATCCGGGATCATGATGCGGCGGTTTTAAAAGCAACAAAACCCTCAGCTGTAGAACCTTTGGCCTTGCTATTAGAAAAGCCTGGCAAAGGAGATAAAGTTTGGGCTTTGGGCTATCCGGCCAAGCAGATTGATAATATGGAGACCTTTGGAGAATCTCTACTTCAAGCGTTCGATGCGACACTGACTAGCGGAATCGTCTCGCGAATTTTTGAAGGCTCAGGTGATAATAAATATCCATTAATTCAACATACCGCAGAAATAAGCGCTGGCAATAGCGGCGGAGCACTTCTAGACGAATGTGGCATCGTTGTCGGTATCAATACATTTGGTACTGTAGCTTCTGATAAGGAAACCGATGATCCTGATTTCTTTGCCATCGGGTCAGATGGGCTATTGAAACTTCTGAGCCCTAGAATAGTCGGACTAAAATCAATTGAAAAATGTAACTTAGAGGAACCTCCAAACTCTGAAGTTCAAATAGAGGTGCTGGAGCCAGTTGAAGCGGAAGACTCGCCGACTCCAATTCAAGTCGAGGAACTGCAGGCTCCTTCAAGTGCAAACGAGAGTCTCATCTGGCTATCAATTGTTCTTATGGCCTTAGGCTGTGGCTACTTATACATTCGGAAAAAGAGCTCAGTTTCGTCACATATACCGCTCCCATTACGACCTGGAGCGGCTCACCCAACTGAAAAGCGGATAGCTGAGGCTTCGAGGACATTGTTTCGTATGTCTGGCTTTGATGAGAGAGGCGCGCCAGTGTCCTTCGCGTTTGAAGCAAGAGCTCCATACAGCGATAGAGGCTTCATAATTGGTAGGTCTCTAGATTTTGCTGATTTTAAAATTGCGCATAAGAATATTTCTAGAGCCCATCTTCAAGTTAAACTTACAAAGACAATCTGTCTTATTAGAGATTTGGGCTCGGCTAATGGGACCAGCGTTAATGGTGTAAAGCTTAAGCCTTTCGAATATATTAAAGTTTCATTCGGTGACGAAATCTGCATAGCTACCTGTACGCTCACGATAACTAGCTAATTGATGTAGATGTATAAATTTGATATACACTAAGAGATATAAATGTATTAAGGAGAGAAAAAATGAGTAACGGCTCGGATGACGACAACAAAACACGCAGATTAGATGACGATTACTTCAAAAAGATAGCTTCGCGAGCAACTTCGGCGCCTTCGGGCTCAGACGATGACAAAACGCGAATAGTTGGACAAGCGACTAAAGTATCTACCGCTAAGCCAGAAAGTGATAAAACCCAAATTTATCGGCCGAATACCAAATCAACCGAATCCGAATCCCAACTAGATCTTATGGGTGATCCACCGACTGGTTGGTTAATAGCTACAGCTGGCCCAGGCAAAGGTACCGTCTTGACAATAGGTATTGGTAACAATGGTGTGGGACGAGGTGACGAACCCCGTATTACGATACCTTTTGACGATAAAGAAATTTCTAGAGGGCAAAGTTTCTCCGTTGTGTATGACCCAAAACATCGACGATATTACCTCCTGCCCGGTAGCGGAAAAACTCTTGTATATTTCGATGACCAACCTGTTTTGGAGCGGCTAGACATAGTGTCAGGCATGTCTTTTCAGGTTGGGCAAACGAAATTTCGGTTTGTTGCGCTTTGCGACGAAACCTTCGACTGGGAATAGGAGATCTATCTCCGATGGTGAAGCAAACTAAAACAGCGCCTTTCTTTGCAATGCAAATAATCGGCAAAAGGGATGAGCAAGAAGACAGCTATGGTATTTGTTATGGCTTTGAGTCTCCGAATAGTCCAACCCCAGCTTGCTTTGTTCTTGCAGATGGAATGGGAGGCCATTCCGGCGGTGAGGTTGCGAGCCAGACGGCCATTGATTCAGTAAAACTCGTGGTCGAGAGCTGCGACGTTTTAGATGGTAGGACGCTCAGAGATTCGCTGTCTGCAGCTAACCTCAACATCGCTGAGTGCTTAAAGGTAAATGCAGACCTAGAAGGTATGGGGACGACGTTAGTAGCGCTAATTATTATAGGCGAGAATGCTTTTTGGGTGAGCGTTGGCGATAGCCCGCTTTTATCTCTCGATTACAATAATGAACTACATCTTCTAAACGAAGATCATTCTATGAGACCAGTTTTAGACGAGCTTGTGGCTTCGGATGTTTTACAACAGGAAAGTCCGGAGTACCAAAAAAAGGTATCACAGCTTCGAAGCGCACTGACTGGCGATAATATTAAATTATACGATCTAAACGACAAAGGATTCTCACTGGCCGAGTCTAAATACCTAGTTCTCTCGTCTGATGGTTTGGATACGCTTTCTCGTGACGAGGTGAAATCTGTTATGCTCGCTAATCTTAAAAAAGGGCCTAAAGAGATTGCGACCCAACTAATAAATGCAATTGAAAAGAAAGGCTCGACCAAACAGGATAATACGACACTCATCGTTATAGACCCCGTAGCCTACCAAAACAGTTAAGATGACTATATGAAAGACGAATTACCACCAAATACTATAATAGGTCACCAATATCGTGTTGTTGAAACACTCGGTAGAGGAGGGTTTGGTATTACCTACAAATGTGAGGATATTCATCTTAAGTTTATCGTAGCGGTAAAAGAATATTTCCCCGAAGGAATGGCAGAACGTAATCCTGAATCGCTTGATGTCCTTGCTACGGCTGGCTCAGACGATTTATTTGCCTGGGGTCTGAAAAAATTCTTATTAGAAGGAACTACACTGGCGGCAATACAGCACAAGTATTCTAGCGAGTTCATCGTCAAAATAATGCGGTACTGGAAGGAGCATCAAACCGCATATTTAGCGATGGAATTTATTGACGGAATGCAGATAGATGACTTCGCTACATCACATAGAATTACCAGCGCTAAACAAGTAGAAGGAATTTTCCAAAGTCTTTGTTTAAAAGCTTTAAAGCCGATACATGACTCCAACTTTTACCACCGAGACATAAAGCCAGCAAACATTTTGGTTCGCCACTCCAATAGCGAGCCAGTCATTATTGATTTCGGTGCTGCACGGCAAACTGCTGGGGGAAAAAGTACTGTTGCATTACTCACACCTCGTTATTCGGCTGTCGAGCAGTATGCTTCTCAGGAGGACATGGATGATGATGGAGGCAATGATCTTTGCGGTTCGTTCACAGATATCTATTCGTTAGCAGCAACTTTTTACTTCATAATTAAGGGTCAGCCGCCCCAAGATGCCCCATCAAGACTCTTAAGCAATAATAGTGATATATTAGCTGGTGATGATTCACTATCTGATTACTCTGGTGATTTCTTACGGCAAATCGATTGGGGGATGGAGCCAATTCCGAAGGATCGGCCGCAGACAATTGATGAATGGCTACAGCCGACAGCCTCGATGTCCAAAGTCAAAAAAACAAAGGCAGATGCTTCAAAGAAAGCAGCTAAAAAACAAATAGACGACAGCATTAAAACTTCATCATCTGGGCATAAAATGATGGGGTTCGATAAAAATCCAGTTATCGCAGGGATTGCGGCAGTTGCATTATTTTTTTGGGTAACAATAAGTTATAACATTTATGAATCTAAAGAGGCTCCTCAACCGATCGTTGCGTTGCCACCCACAATCGGAATCGATCCTCCTAAGCCAGTCGTACTCAAGCCAAAGAAAACGTCATGGATAGTTGGAATTGAATCCGCTGAGTGGACTCCAATAAATGTACTACCTGAAATTAAAAGACTTCGGAAAAAGCCCAATGGTTCTTATCAACTGAAGCTATATGCAGATGAACCATTTAGAGTGAAGACCGAAAAAGGGCTAGCCGTTACCAAAGCGGATGCTCAGAGCTTCGGCGGGATCAATGGAGAAGTTTTTCTAAAAAGCGTCAGTGGTAACCCGCAAAAAGTAACCGTTGAGATTATACAGACTGATTAGAGAAAAATTTAATCACTAAACTCTCGGATCTAGCAGCTTATTGATCAAATTATCCAGGCAGTATTCTTCGCAATCTATCAAAACCCGCTCCGAGTGAGCTTGAACTTGACTTTGCACAAACACAATTATCGCTGATTGGGCCAACGCGAGTAATGTGGTATCAAAAGCATATCCCAGCTCTCCAGTTAATGCGCTCATCCAATCTCTCATACTGACGCTATTCATCTCCATGGGTGGTTCTGCCGCTACCACCAGGGCAAGGGAAATGCCTATAACAGTCCCGATAAATCCTATGGTAGGCAACAACCATGCAACATAGCGGATGAAGGACAGTTTTAGATCATTACGATCAGAAAGTAAGCGTACTGAATTATCAAAAACTTCATTTGCACGACTTAACGATCTAGAGACAAAAAATTGATCTAGAGTTTTAGCGACCAAAAAGGATACTGCTGAGGGTGTCTCTAGCCTCGTGCTGATTGAGCTGTATATATTTTTAGCCGTTTGATTGCTGATCATCTTTGTCTTTTCTTCGGGAAGTAAATGTGCGCGTAAACCAGCCTTATCTTTCCCAATAAAAAGATAGATGTAAATTGCATCTGCTAGTGCGAGAAAAAATACGAGCCACATAAAACCTTGCACGGTAAAAGGGTACACTCCTAGCTTGCCGGTAAGATCAAATAAAAGTGCACTAGTTCGGGACTCTCTATCAAACATTACCAAGCCAAGCATAAGGAAGATAGAAGCCGCAGCGGCACCGATGACTAAAAAAATCGGCCGATCTCTTTCCTCTAGTGATTTAAGGTTCATGAGCGAGGCCCTTTCTTAATCGAACCATCCACAGGGTCTCTAAAGCGAGTAAAGTTATCTCTATTGCTTGGAGGTCGAGTAGATCGTTGGCTGGCTACAATATCTTCAACTCGCCGCTCATGGTCTCCAAAAAATACTGAACTATCTAAACTAACCTCGGATTGGGAAATCCTATCTGCTCCGGTCTGCAAAGGTAGCCTAGTTCCATTAGTACTGCCACAATCAATGAGCAAGCACTTCTCACTATCTGAAACTATGAGCATCGCGTGCTCATTGGACACGGACTCACTATGTACTCGATAGTCTGACTCGTCGCTGCGGCCAATTGTTATAATTTTTTTAATAGCCATATTGAACTCCCTAAAGCGCTAAAATAATCGCACCAACTATTGAACCAGCCCCATCGATATACTCTCCATTACCTAAGTTCGCAAGGTTCTTCATGATCTTAACATGCTGAGTTGTAGCACCAGCATTCGCCGGCTGCACGATAGACACAGATTGACTATCCTTACTAGCGAAATTTTTTATCGATTGCTTAACTTCACTCATCGCATATGGATAAGGAGGAAAATCACTCATCAAAATAATCACCCTTCTTTCAACATTCGGCCGCCAATTCTCCGCTATCGCTTCTCGCAGCGCAAAGTGCGTACCTTCCTCCCAGCTATAAAGATTACAACCCGTATTTATTTGTCCAATAGAGCGTACAAATCGTTGTAAATGCCCTAAAGAGTTAGCATTAATCTCTTGCAAGGAGAATTTTTTCCTGTTGGCGTACTCACATTCATCAAGTATTTCGATAATTCCAATAGCCGGCGACTCCGACCACTTCATTAGGATACGTGATAAATAGATGACTCCACCTTGCAGAGATCGAAGTTCATCTTGCATACTCCCAGTGGTATCAAACGCTATCACGATATCAATGGGCGGAATCATCTCCGTTGTCTTTCGGTCCCGCAGAGCAGATTCAAGAGTAGTTTCTGTCCTCTCAAGGGTTTGTTCTAACGATTTTATTTGCAGCGCCAATGCTTTGGTAACATCTTCCTCAATTCCAGCCTCGGCTCCTGATAATGGTTGTAACTCTTCGATTTCTGCTTTAAGTGAAACAATCTCTATAAGGAGTCGCTCTACCACCTCAGTGGGATCTGATATCGACTTTATTTCCGCCTCTAACTCAGCCTGGGACAAGTTTTTTTCAGCGGACTGCGAAGTATTAAATATAAAAGGAAGCGACACACTAGTGAGAATAATAAAAACACCGAGTGCAGAGGCAAAAACATCTAGCGCGGACACGCTAATAGTGCTCAATTCAGCCCGATTCCTTTTCATCCTAATCACTCCCGGCGCGATAAAACGCGTGCATATTCTGAAACAAGAAGATGGAGACACATGTGTACTAGCTAATTGATGCTACCAAAACCCCAATTGGTTTGCTAGACTTTTGCGAAATGGCTTGCTACGACATCAGTGGTCTATCAATAAAGAGGCAAGATGATCAAGCTCTTACATAAAATATCAGTAATCTTTATGTTTCCCTCAATGTGCAGAGTGTTGCGTTTTGCGTGCAGCATCTTTGTAGTATGCCTACCCCTTCAAGAACTAGTGGCTCAAGACACCAGCAGCAATATTCGTTATAACGGCGAACTATGGTCATTAGCGCAACTACCCAGTGTACGTCTAAGCACTCCTCCAGCTGCGAGCAACTATGAGGTTTTGATTATTTACAAAGATTATCTCAATAAATGGGTAATTGGCGGTGATCTCAAAAAACCTACTGCAGAAATGATATATGTGGATCGACGGAACCGATTAATAGGACCGTTTACGTCATCACAAGATACTGCAGGTGTAGATTATGAATGTGTTGACCGAAAGACAGCTACAGCTACTCAAGTGAACCAGGGGGTATACAACGCCTGTCGATCAGACTTTTATTCTGCCGATACGACCGTAAAGGTGGCTCAAATGGTAATAGCATGTGCTATTTTGGCATGTCTGGGAGGCTATGATACCGATTGGTTTCCAATTTTTCGACCACAAAAACTTAAGCAGGAGATTCTCGCTTCAGGGCTGATGGCGCAATTCGAAAAATACTTCCAAGATAAAGAAAGGCTGCATGTAGAGACGCGTGTAGCTCTGATTAATGATGCAACAAATAGTCTTTTAGATAAGCTCGACTCGATCAATGAGGAGGCACAGGATTCAGCTTCTTTACGATCTAGTGTAGAGCGATTAACGGAGTTATCTAAGGAGTATAATCAACAGATCAATGAATTTCGCAACGAAAATTTTCATGATACTTCTTTAGGATTTGCTTTAGGTGATTTCCTAAGTAAGAAAAGACAAGCCTCTGATGTATTGGTCTCGATGAATGAGCGTATCGATGAATCTCTACAATTAATTACCAAAAATTTGAACGCAATTAAGCTCGCCGAACGCGCTATAGTCAGTGAAATTCAAGCATTATTAAAAGACCAAAGCTACTATACATATGCAGTAGACGGACTTTTTGGAGCGGGTACGCTTAAGGCAATCAAAACATTCTCACAGGATGTCAGCCTTCCCGTCGAGCGCTACGACAAGCCAAAAATATTGCGATCAGTCAAAAGTTCTTTTATATCTCCAGTAGGATCTTGCTCAAAGTCATTAACAGATGGTGCGTTTGTTGCTTGTTTTAGCATTGATAATTATTAGATACAAAAGCCAATTTAACAGACACAATCAGATCTTTAATAGCTGAAAATTGTGTCACTTGTAGCGTCCTAGCATGAGCTTTAGAGTCTTAACAGATACTTATTCGGCAACAACATTAGCTTTAAGCAACTCTACCTCAAAAATTAAGACCTCATTAGGACCGATAACCGCGGAGCCGCGTGATCCATAGGCTAAGTCAGGAGGAATAGTCAGCTCCCATTTAGATCCCTCGCTCATTAACTGCAGAGCCTCCGTCCAACCTTTAATAACTTGAGTTACGCCAAATTGTGCGGGAACGCCACGCTT
>JAPKEA010000509.1 GCA_028822275.1 Planktomarina sp.
TCGACATTAGCGTATGGACGCTTCGCAGATGGCAGAAAGAACGCCAGTTTCCAGATGCAATTGCCGCATCAGGAAAAGTCAGAATGTATCGTAAATCTGAAGTGGAGGACTGGCTTGAGCAGCTAAAAAAAGCAGCCTAACGGCTAGCTTCAAACCAGTCTCATTTAACAAGGCAATTCCAAAATGAAAGGAGCTATGTTATGGCTGCTGATGAAATCTCTTTGCCTGATGCAAAGTTACACATCCAACTTTTGGCACGTTCACATCACAAATTAAAACAGCCTGCTGAGCTTGAAATTCGAGCAATTTGTGAAGGACAGCCGATACAAAGTAAACGCTTTAATCCAACAAATCCAGCTTCGATTGAACAAGCACTTAAGTTTAGTGAGTTTCAAAATGATCTGAAAAAAAATATATACATCACACCTTCGCCTATAGTTGCAGAGGGCAACCCAAATTCAGCATGTAACGATACTGACGTTATGGCCGCTACCCACTTTTATGTTGATGCAGATGATGAAGGGGCCGCAGAAAACCTAATCAAAGAGTGGAAGCAACCCGCAGATTTTATTGTGGTCACTGGAGCAGTTCCACACCTGCGCCTTCATAGCTACTGGGAACTCGATCAACCAACGACAGACATTGAAAAATGGCGTCAACTTCAGCAATTTTTGATTGATGCCCATAGTTGCGACCAAGCGATCAAAAATCCTTCACGGGTGATGCGATTGGGCGGCTTTCTAACTTACCCTTCCAACAAAAAACAAGAACGTGGCTATGTCGCTGAATTAGTAAAACTCTACTACCAAGGAGAATACCATGATTTCCTTTGATCAAATGATGCAGCTCTATTCGTCAAAAAAACCTGATGATTTATTTAGCGCCAAAATAAACCATTTCATAACCTTAAATACAACGCCCCAAACAAGTAAACCGTTGGACCGTGAAATGGCCTCTCAGGCTGTAATGAATGGCGATCAGTGGCATAACAATATGCTTCGACTAGTCGCAAGCTGGGTTGCTAAAGGAAATACTGACACAGAAATTCATACGCTTGCGGCGCCCCATACATTGACAGGCTGCACGGTTCAGCAAACTCAGCAAGATGTTCAGACAATGATCGATGGCGCGAGAAACAAAGGTTTTGCGCCTAAAGTCAGCATAGTTAGTAAAGAACGGCCACCTTTACTGGAGCACATAAAAAACATAAAATTAACCGCCCCGCAGTATCTGATCGACGGCCTAATCGAAGAACAGTCCATGAGCCAAATGTTCGGTGATCCGGGGTCGGGCAAATCATTCATGGCAATAGATGCGGCTTGTTCCATTGGGTCAGGCAAGGACTTCCATGGACGCCCTGTAGCCCGTGGATTTGTTGTGTATGTGGCCGGAGAAGGCCGCAGGGGCGTTGTCAGGCGTATAAACGCTTGGGCCATAGCGCATTCAGTTCAGCTTGCTGATATATCCCTGTACGTCAGCAGAACGGCTGTTGGCATTCGCAATGACCATCAACTGGACGAACTAAAACAGGAGATTCAAGCAATTGCAGAAGAGTTTGGCGAACCTGCACTTATCATTATTGATACACTTGCTCGCAATTTTGGGGATGGTGATGAAAACATTGCAGCGGACATGTCTGGATTTATTGCCGAAGTCGATGGGCTAAATGATGAGTTCAATTGTGCATCGCTAATCGTTCACCATTCTGGACACGGTGACAAAGACAGAGGTCGTGGCTCAAGTTCATTAAAGGGCGCATTGGACACTGAATACAAAATTGCCAAGTCTCAAGATTGCATCAAAATGACCTGTACTAAGATGAAGGATGAGGAAGAGCCAGATCCACTGCTATTCTACCTAATTCCGGTAGATATGGGCAAAGATGAGAACGGCGACCCGGTGGGTAGCGCAGTTTTGGAATTTCGCGGTGCGGGTGTTCCTGAGAGCGCACGACTAAAACCAAGTGAATACTTTGCCATT
Organism: Planktomarina sp.; assembly: GCA_028822275.1. Classification (GTDB taxonomy): domain Bacteria; phylum Pseudomonadota; class Alphaproteobacteria; order Rhodobacterales; family Rhodobacteraceae; genus Planktomarina. The sequence continues at coordinate 1,981 of JAPKEA010000509.1, forward strand.
GAAACCTTTCACGAAGCTGCTGCGGAATTGGGGGAACCTGTATTAAACCTAAATCTTAAACAATTACATTTGGATCAGTGGCGGGAAGTTTTCTATAAACGGGCGACACAACCTGATCCTGATAGTAAGCGCAAAGCCTTCGACCGGGCGCGGCGAGACTTGCAGTTGAAAGGTTGGCTGATTGTTGAGAACGACATGTATACCCTCACACCCCGGACACCCGGACAAAGTCCGGACAAACAGGACTTAGACCGGGGGCCTCTGGATTAGCAGGACCCGGACGGACAGGACACACCCCTATAGGGGTGTCCGTTGTCCTGCACTGAGGC
>JAPKEA010000510.1 GCA_028822275.1 Planktomarina sp.
TTTGCATGATGGTCTCAGGGCTGGGTTATTTACTGATGATCAGGCAAGTGAAGTGCCCTTGGTGGGGGCTGCATACGCTGAAGTAGACTTACTTTATCCGGAGTTGTGTCGAAGTAAGCGGCGACATGAGGCCTTGCGACGCCTATTTAGCGTTATGGTTGGGGATGTTATTACAACTAGCACAGGTCTACTAAGTGCTTCATGTGTTAAGTGTGCTCAAGATGTTCGAGATCTAGATTATTCAGTGATACAGTTTTCCAAGCCTCTTTGGGGCGAGCTCAAAAAAATTCGAAAATTTTTGTTTAAAAATATGTACCGTGCTGAGCCCGTGCTGATCCAACGTGAACATGCCACGCTTGTGGTTCATCAGCTGTTCGAATGCTTCATGAATTCTCCACAGCTGCTTCCCTCAGAGTGGCGTGGAGCGGTGTTGGCGCACGCTAAGGACTTACCACGTGCAAGGGTCATTGCAGATTATATAGCCGGGATGACAGACCGGTTTGCGCAACAGGAATTTGATAGACTTTTAGAGACGCGTTGACCTGACCCATAATTTTGCTAAACCCAGAACTCATATTGGGAAAATTAAATGAACCTATTTGCCGAAATTCGCAGCCTAGTAATTGACTGCCTAAACCATATGGAAATGGACAAAGATTTACCGGAAGGTTTAAACTTTGCGTTTGTTACTGTTGAGCCTCCGCGTGATACCGCTCACGGTGACATGGCTACAAACGCAGCAATGGTACTTGCAAAGACTTCAGGTTTGAAGCCTCGGGATATAGCCGAAAAATTAGCTAGCCTTTTATTAGCAGATACCCGCGTTGCATTTGCTGAGGTGGCGGGGCCTGGCTTTTTGAACTTACGTCTGGCACCTCAAGTGTGGGAAAACGTTCTTAGTGCAATTTTGCAAAATCCTGAACAATATGGGCGAGCGAAAATAGGTTTAGGAAAACGTGTAAATGTTGAATATGTTTCGGCCAACCCCACGGGTCCCTTGCACGTCGGTCACACGCGGGGAGCAGTATTTGGTGATGCTTTGGCGGGTTTGCTCGACTTTGCAGGTTATGAAGTTACTCGAGAGTACTATATCAACGACGGCGGAGCACAGGTCGATGTTTTGGCTCGTTCTGTTTACCTCCGCTATCTTGAAGCGCATGGACAGGCGGTAGCTTTTGAGGATGGAACATATCCAGGAGATTACTTGATTAATGTGGGCCAATCTTTAAAAAATAAAGTTGGGGATGCTTATGTTGATGCTGACGAAGCTACTTGGCTGGACGATATTAGAGCGTTTTCAACTGCAGCTATGATGGATTTAATTAGGGCTGACCTAAACTCTTTGGGCGTACACATGGATGTTTTCTATTCAGAGAAATCTCTTAATGGAACCGGTAAAATTGAATTAGCAATAAACGATTTGCGAGAAAAGGGGTTAATCTATGAGGGTGTTCTTGAGGCTCCAAAAGGTAAAAGACCTGACGATTGGGAACCTCGCGAACAAACATTATTTAAGTCCACTGATCATGGTGATGATGTTGATCGGCCTGTACAAAAGTCCGATGGAAGCTGGACTTATTTTGCGCCCGATATTGCTTACCATCACGATAAGGTAGCTCGTGGATTTGACTATTTGATTGATGTATTTGGTGCGGACCATGGCGGATATGTGAAACGGATGAAGGCTGCCGTCTCAGCGCTTTCAGCAGGATCAGTATCGCTTGATATAAAGCTCACACAGTTGGTGCGTCTTTTTAAAAACGGAGAACCGTTTAAAATGTCTAAACGTGCGGGCACCTTCATTACCTTGCGCGATTTGGTCGAGCAAGTTGGTGCAGACGCCACTCGTTTTGTCATGTTAACACGTAAAAATGACGCCCCCTTAGATTTTGATTTTGCCAAAGTCCTTGAACAAACCAAAGAAAACCCTGTATTTTATGTTCAATATGCACATGCGCGAATTTCATCAGTACTCCGAAAGGCTATTGCCGCAAATATAGCAGTTGATGATAAAACATTAAATTCAGCGAACTTATCCGCCCTTACGGATATTTCTGAGTATAGGCTTGCATCTAAACTTGCAGAATTCCCCCGTTTAATAGAAATTTCAGCACGTAATAATGAGCCTCATAGGATAGCCTTTTATCTTTTTAATTTGGCGTCGGAATTTCATGCATTATGGAATAAAGGTAATGACCATCCCGATCTGAGGTTTTTGCAAGAAAGCAATGTTGCCACGAGCCAATCAAAAATTGCCCTTATTAGAGCAACAGCGGTTGTTATTTCGAGCGGATTAGG
>JAPKEA010000511.1 GCA_028822275.1 Planktomarina sp.
TTTCGATATTTTTGTCATTTATCAGGTCTGGGTCTATTTTCCGACTGTGCTTGCTATAACTTTTTGCGCATTTTTCTGTCATCTGGCCCGGTAATGTGGCTTTTTCGAAGCTTCATATAAATTGGAATTATTGTTACTGGAGCCCATGAACATTTTTTGTTTATCGTCGTAGTTTTTGGCAGCTTTATGTTAACACAACGCAGGGTTAAATACTTTTTGATATCTTTTCTTTTAGGCTTATTCTTTTTAGCTGCACTGTACGTAATTATCACTATATTTTCAGAAACCGCGATTACCCTTAAATTTGCGGGGATGTTGACAGGTGCTTCGGGTCTCGATGGTGGGCAGATTGAAGTTTTAGAACAGTTTCAATTTGGTGAACTTAACCCCTTATTGGGCACAGGGTTTTCTAATTGGGGGGTCTTTGGTAGTCCGCATAACCAGTATATCGAATACTACTACCGGGGAGGGATTTTCGGCCTGATCATCTCGGCTATCCTGCTATTCTTCTGGATTCGGGGTTATAGGTTTTGCCCAAAACTTGTCTGGAGCATTTTTGGGACGGTACTCTTAGTGACGAATGTTGTGAACACACCTATTCGCGTACCTTACACAGGGGCGATCATCTGGGCGCTATTTTTCTTTCTTGTCGAGGCTAGGCGTAGACTTCCAAAGCAGGCAACTTCTGGATAGTTTACCCTTGTGTAGTCTTAGACCAAGTTATCAATAGCAAGTAGGCTGCAAATGCTATATTATGTAAAATAATACCTCAATCATACTTGTAGTTTTCACATGATTGGCGCAGAGATTTAAGATCGATAGAGGTTAGGTTAGATAAGTTAAAAATAATGGCCTCAATGAATACAGATTTTCCCTTTACTTTTGACATATTGGAACAGCAATATGTTGCAGCAATACAGTCTGGATACGAAATCATTACCTGTTTGGATTATACAATAAAAAGGAAAAAGTTGGCTCCCTTAACCATAGTAAATAGAGTCGATATAGATCTTTCTGTGACAAAAGCAGAGACGTTATGTGACATGTTTAATCGAATTGGGATTAAGGCCACTTTTTTTGTGAGGTTGCACGCACCTGAATACAACCCATTTTCTTTCGAAAATTATAGGATACTGAAACACATCAAAAATTCAGGGCATGAGATTGGTTATCATAGTGAAGTTGTGGATCAGTCGATGATTTGGGGTGAGGACCCTGAAAATTGCTTAAAACGCGACATGAAAATTATTGGCCAGATGCTTGAAACTAATATTTACGGAATTGCTAGTCATAGAGGTATGACTGGCTTTAACAATCTCGATTTTTGGAAAGACCGAAAAGCTTCAGATTTCGGCGCTGTATATGAAGCTTACGACGAACAAGGTCCTTTTAACCTATTTAAAAATTCTTTTTACATAAGCGACTCTGAGTTTACCAAATGGAAATGTTATGACAAGGGAGAATTATTGGTTGGCGATCGTCGCACCCCGATTGAACACTTTGGTGACCAACACCCACTAATACATATGCTAATTCACCCTGACACTTATTATTATAGACATATTTATGAATAGTGCGCGAGACATTGTTAAAATACTTACGGAGCAACAAGTCGAATTTGAGATTGTTGGACCAAATAAAGAATTAAAGGGGTTTTCTTCATTTTTAGCTCAGACACCTAACTCTTGCACTTTTATTAAAGAAATAGATGCCGATGTGCTTGAAGCTTTAAAGCTCAGTGTTGCTGATGTATTTATTGTAAACAGACAGCCATCATACGTCGATCAATCGAAAACTTTTGTAATAGTTAAGAATCCTAGAAAAATATTTTTTGATTTGATTCGTGCCGTCTGCGGGGAGACCCCTCTAGAAGAAACATACATTCACCCCACCGCTATAGTTTCAGCTAAAGCAAAGATAGGTAAGAAGGTTTTCGTAGGTGAGTATTGCGTAATAGGCGAATGTGAAATTGGAGACTGCAGTAGCATTAAGTCTTACACAAAAGTTCATGATGGTTCAGTCATTGGCTGCAACGTTGAAATACATGAGTATTGCAACATTGGTGGGATTGGGTTTGGACATGTTTGGGAAGGCGACGAGTACGTCAATCAACCTCACATAGGTTCAGTGAAAGTTGAGGACTTTGTTGAAATTTTTCCCTACACCAACGTCGACCGGGCAACCCTCGGGATTACTCGAGTGGGAAAAGGAACAAAAATAGACCATTTCTGTCATATAGGGCATAATAGTCAAATTAATGAAAATAATATTATTATTCCAAATCCTAA
>JAPKEA010000512.1 GCA_028822275.1 Planktomarina sp.
TTCTGGGCCGCAGAAGATATAACCATCTGCACGCAGGAGATCCTCAGGACCGGCATCTGCAGCAGCTTTTAAAATTGTCGTTATTTCTTCACATGACGCTGAGTAAGCCGCTTCGGCCATTTGCCTACTGCCACCTGTCTTAGAGTGGTAAACGATTAAAAGTTGTACCATTTCAACATATCCTAGGGCATTGAGCTATGTTCACCGACCATATTTGATAATAAAACTTAACATAAAAAATCTATCCCTGTGAAGTAGAATTAGCAAAGTTAAATCCTGATTAAATCATTGTGAGCACCAAGCACAGTCATCTTTTACCCCATTGATGCTTCAGTGTGGAGCAACTTGAGTGCTCAATTCGCGGAAAACGAAAACAGACCAACACCCAAAAAAACTTGAGTATAATGACTATAAGTTTTAATGTCGGATTACGGATTTGCAGAACTAAAAGTGAGCCATATAGTACTCTAATGGAACGTCCAAAAGCGATTATATTTGATCTAGACGGTACGCTCATTCATAGCGCACCTGACCTGCATGCTGCCATAAATGCCATGCTCAGCTCTCTTGGGCGTCATAAGCTCGATTTGTTTACTGTCATATCCTTTATTGGCAATGGTGTAGAGAAACTAGTCGAACGGAGTCTCAACGCAACTGGCGGCTACAAACCACCGCTGAAAAGGACAGCACTTGATTTTTTTCTGACATTCTACAGTCAAAATATCACAACTCTAACACGGCCCTATTCTGGAGTTCGCTCCGCACTGCAAACATTTCACGATGCGGGTATTCCACTTGGAATTTGCACAAATAAGCCAACCGAGGCTGCGCAAGAAATTTGTGATAAACTAAAACTAAGTCGTTTTTTCAAAGTGATCTCGGGAGCCGAAAGTGGAAAACTAAAAAAACCAGACCCAACTCCACTGCTAGATTGCATAAAAGATTTAGGCGTTCTGCCCCCGCAAGCTCTTTATGTTGGAGACAGCGAAATCGATTACTTTACGGCCCGTAACGGTGCTGTGCCATTTAAGCTATTCTCCAAAGGATATTTAAATGTACCTATGACAGATTTAACTGAAGTCGATTACTTCGATAATTGGACAGACCATGGCGTACTGAAAAATTGACAATCTTTAAAAAACTGACTTGCAAAACTATACTTTCAAGGTAACCTCTTAATTCTGGGAGGATACTTATATGAAACTAATGAATTCACTTTTTTCCGGCGTCACTGTTGCATTTGCACTTTCGCTGGCAGGTCCGGCTGCGGCGCAAGATTGCCCACGCGGGGATCTGGACAACCGTTATTGTGATGTGAATGGCGATCTCGTCGCTGACACACCTACAGATCCGGCAGATCAGGTAGATCCTGATACATTAATCTTTGCCTACACTCCGGTTGAAGATCCTGCTGTTTACAAAACAGCTTGGTCTGATTTCCTTACACACCTCGAGACGGAAACAGGGAAAACCGTTGTGTTCTTTCCTGTGCAAAACAACGCTGCTCAGATTGAAGCAATGCGTTCAGGTCGCCTGCATATTGCTGGCTTCAACACAGGATCTAACCCGTTAGCAGTAAACTGTGCAGGTTTTAACCCATTTACAATCATGGCATCCAAAGACGGTAACTTTGGTTATGAAATGGAAATCATCACTTTTCCTGGTTCTGGCATAGAGAAAGTTGAAGACATCCGAGGTAAACAACTAGCCTTTACTTCGCCTACGTCGAACTCTGGCTTCAAAGCTCCAAGCGCTATTTTGAAGGGTGACTTTGATATGCTGCCCGACCGAGATTTTGAACCCGTCTATTCAGGTAAGCATGACAACTCAATCCTTGGAGTTGCCAACAAAGACTATATGGCAGCCTCGATTGCAAACTCGGTCAAGGCAAGGATGATCAGCCGTGATGTAATTTCCGCTGATCAGGTTGTAACGATCTACAAATCTCAAACATTCCCGACAACTGGCTTTGGCACGGCACATAACCTAAAGCCTGAGTTAAAAGCGCAAATCCGCAGTGCATTTCTCAATTTTGATTGGGAAGGTACATCATTACAGGCGGAGTTCGAAAAATCAAATGAAGGTCAGTTCCTTGAGATGAACTACAAGGATTTTTGGGAAGTTATCCGGAAAATTGATACTGCAAACGGCGTAAGCTACTCTTGCGAGTAACGACTGATTGGGCGGTCCCTCGGGGCCGCCTTTTCCAACAAATAATAGAATCTACAACGAGGGGAGGCTTTCATGCTGCGGCTTGATAAGCTTACTAAGACTTACAAAACCGGGG
>JAPKEA010000074.1 GCA_028822275.1 Planktomarina sp.
AAAAACCCATAATGGCGTAGCCAGCGCAAATCACTATCAAAGAACGCCCGCAAATCAGGAATACCATATTTCAACATCGCTATTCGATCGATTCCAAGGCCAAATGCAAAGCCCTGATACTTTTGCGGATCAATCCCACCAGCTTCCAAAACTTTTGGATGAACCATACCACTGCCCAGAATTTCCATCCAGTCGTCACCTTCCCCAATTTTCAACTGCCCCCCCGACCAGCTGCAGCGGATATCAACTTCGGCGGAGGGCTCGGTGAAAGGGAAATGCGAGGCTCGGAAGCGCAGCTCAACACTATCGACTTCAAAGAAAGCCTTCACAAACTCTTCTAAACACCATTTCAAATTAGCCATAGAAATGTCTGTATCCACAGCTAAGCCTTCTACTTGGTGGAACATGGGCGTGTGTGTTTGATCATAGTCGGCGCGGTAAACGCGACCAGGACAGATAATGCGCAAGGGTGCACCCATTTTTTCCATGGACCTGATTTGAACAGGACTAGTGTGTGTACGTAGTACATGTGGAGGACGGTCATCGTCTTCGGCGCGATATGTATAAAACGTATCCATCTCAGCCCGTGCTGGGTGATGACCCGGGATATTCAGCGCATCAAAATTATACCAGTCACTTTCAATTTGCGGACCTTCGGCCACGCCAAATCCCAAGTCAGCAAAAATCGCAGTTACTTCTTCCCACACCTGAGAAATCGGATGTATCGAGCCTTGACGCTCAGTTCGGCTCGGCAAAGTGACATCAAGCCACTCTGACTTTAGTCGCTCTTCCAGCACCGCGTCAGCAAGGGATGACTTACGTGCGAGCAACGCAGAATTCACTTCATCTTTAAGTGCGTTTAAAGCTGGGCCTGCAAGTTGCCGCTCTTCCGGTGTCATTTTTCCCAACGAACGCATATGCGAGCTGATCTCACCCTTTTTGCCGACAGCCTGAACACGTAGATTTTCAAGAGACGTCTCATCGCTCGCATCTGCAATTAATTTCAAATATTTTACTCGCAGATCGTCCATTGGACACTCCTAGTTGCCTTAATATACGTGCTATCGAGAATATGCCAGACGGGCAAGAGTAACTGGGGGGCGACAAAATCAAAAATAAATTCTTGAAACAAAACAGCCCCGGAATTTCTTCCGAGGCTATCCTCAATAATTCTATATCCTTGGTTTAAACCAAAGCTGCCTGAGCTTTTGCTACGACTGCGCCAAAAGCGGCAGGTTCGTTCACCGCTAAATCGGCTAAAACCTTGCGGTCAACTTCGATACCAGCAAGCGAAAGGCCGTTGATAAATCGACTATAAGATAGACTTTCATCATGACTACGGCATGCAGCATTGATACGCTGGATCCACAAGCTCCGAAAATTACGCTTACGGACCTTCCGGTCGCGTGTCGCGTACTGATTTGCCTTATCGACTGCCTGTGTAGCTGTCTTAAATACGTTTTTACGACGGCCAGAATAACCTTTGGCAGCTTTAATTATTTTTTTATGACGGGCGTGGGTTACTGTACCACCTTTAACGCGTGACATCTCTGTAAACCTCCTTAACGGTCATAGGGCATATAGCTCTTGACGATTTTCGCGTCAGGAGCGGACAGAGCGGTCGTACCGCGTGCGTCACGAATGAATTTACGGGTGCGTTTGATCATACCATGGCGTTTGCCCGCTTGTGCAGCCATTACCTTACCGGTTGCTGTCACTTTAAAGCGCTTTTTTGCGCTAGACTTAGTCTTCATTTTGGGCATTTCGGTCTCCTATTTCAGGTCGTTTGACGCACGACTCGGCATGCCACTGTCGGCCGGCCGCGCGGTAGAAATTGGGTTTTATGCATGAACGCCATCAAGGGCAAGCGTTAATTTCAAACGCATAGTGGTGGCAACCAATTTTAAAACGTCCATAGTGCAGTTTCCAGCGCTAACGTGGCACCGAAAAGCGTTCAAGCCACTGCAAGCATAGCCGATCCCAGAAGAAATATATCAAGAACATCGTAACAAAATGCTAGTCCAAACACGTTTTGAAAGCTAACATTAGTCCTCAAAAATTAAATAGTCAAACTTAAGTACTGCTAAATATCTGGCTCTGAGCGGTAAATTAGACGTTCTTCACATGGAGCGACGCGAAGAATATTTGTGGTGCCAGCAGTGTTAAACGGAACGCCCGCAGTAACAGCTATCTGATCAGATTCCTTAGCGAAGCCTTGACTTACAGCAGCCCGAGCCGCAGCAACAACCGCCAGCTTAAAGCGATCAACCGGCCCAGTAATAACACAGTTTGTTCCCCAAGTGAGGCACAGACGACGCGCGGTACTAATATTTGAAGTCAGAGCAATAATGGGGACACGAGGTCTTTCCCGAGCGGTTAAACTTGCAGTCGTCCCAGACGACGTAAAACATGCAATGGCTTTAATTTCAGTTGTTTCTGAAATTTCACGTGCGGCAGCAACAATACTGTCTGCAACGGTTTTGCCCTTAGCAGATCGACTGGCTTCAATCAGGTTAGTGTAAGTTGGATCGCGCTCCACCTCTATGGCAACATTGTTCATAGTAGTAACAGCTTCTATCGGGAAATCACCCGCAGCAGATTCAGCAGAAAGCATAATAGCGTCTGTTCCTTCATAAATTGAGTTTGCGACATCGCTAACCTCCGCTCGGGTTGGCATCGGGCTTTCAATCATGCTTTCCAACATTTGCGTAGCAACAATAACTGGCTTCGCTGCAGCACGGCATTTCCGGACCAATTGTTTTTGAATTGGTGGCACTGCTTGCACCGGCAACTCAACGCCAAGATCTCCACGAGCGACCATAATTCCATCACTAACACGAAGGATTTCGTCAAAAGCCTCAACGGCTGCGGGTTTTTCAATTTTGGATAAAACAGCGGCACGGCCATTTGCCAATGCTCGCGCTTCATACACATCTTCAGGACGTTGCACGAACGACAACGCCAACCAGTCCACTCCTAATTCACAGGCAAATTCCAAATCAGCACGATCTTTTGGAGATAAAGCTTTTAAAGGAAGCACAACATCCGGCACGTTAACTCCTTTACGGTTCGAGATGGTACCACCGGCGACAACAACACAATCTGCGAAATCTAGGCCACAGCTTTTAACAGATAACCGGATTTTACCATCATTCACTAAAACACTTGCACCCTGTTTGAGCGCCTGAAAAATCTCAGGGTGAGGCAATTCCACTCGGTTAACGTTGCCTTCTTGGGGATCTAAATCAAGACGAAAATCAGCGCCATTAACTAATTCTTCTTCACCATTCTTGAAGGATCCAACCCGCAACTTAGGCCCCTGCAAGTCCGCAAGAATTGCAATTGGGCAGTTGAGGTCTTTTTCTATTTGACGAATAATTGCATGTCGCGCAGAAATTTCGGAGTGATTTCCATGCGACATATTCAAGCGAAAGACATCAGCGCCGGCTTCATGAAGCGCTCGGATCATCTCATAGTCATCAGAGGCAGGGCCCAATGTAGCCACAATTTTCACATTCCTGTCACGTTTCATTATATTTTCTCGCTGATTGTTACCGCTATCATTTTTATCTCTATTGCCGCAATTCACTTCCAACCGCAACTGAGCTAGTGAAAGATATGACACAAATTACGCCTTTCATCGTAACAGGTATGGACCGGGAAGGACCATGGTTAATCACATGTGACCACGCACGAAATCATGTACCTGTCGAAATCAACGGCGGCGACCTTGGTCTTCCGGCCAATGAAATGCATCGGCATATTGCTTTTGATATTGGTGCAGAAGGCCTAAGCCTCGCGCTAGGTAGTCTTCTCAACGCTCCAGTTCTATGCAGCAATTTCTCTCGCTTAGTTATTGATCCAAATCGTGGAGAAGATGATCCAACCCTACTTATGAAACTTTATGATGGGACTGTAATTCCTGCCAATCGCTACGCAAATAGTAGCGAGCGCGAAAGACGTTTGCGGGCATATCACAGGCCATACCATCAAGCATATTCAGAACTAGCAATTCCAGAACGCGCAATTGTTGCAATACATTCATTCACACCACAGCTGAAAGGCCGCCCGAAGCGACCCTGGGAAATTGGTATCTTGTTTGCTAAAGACCGTAGGCTATCAGATCCTACAATTGCAGGCATCCATAAGCGTGGAGACATTACCGTCGGCATAAATCAGCCTTACAATGGTCATTTACTCGGTGATAGTGTCGATAAACATGCTTTGAAGCAAGGTCATCTCAACATATTGATCGAAGTCCGCAACGACTTAATCAAAACCTACGAAGGTCAAAAAAACTGGGCTAATCTTTTGGCTCCAATTTTGCAGGATTCATTAACGGCAATAGAAACAACTTCAGAAGGACAACAAAATGGATGCACAAACTAAACTAGAGTTGGAAGCAGCAGCTTTTCGGCGCCTCCAGCACCATCTCATAAGTGAAAGAACGGATGTCCAGAACATCGACCTCATGAACTTATCTGGGTTTTGCCGTAATTGTCTGTCTCGCTGGTATCAAGAAGCCGCAAATGACGCCGATATAGAAATGAACAAAGACCAAGCTCGTGAAGCGTTTTATGGTATGCCGTTCAGCGAGTGGAAAAAAAAATTCCAAACTGAAACCACGCCCTCAACACAAGAGGCTTTCGATAAAACGCACAGTCAGAAATAAATATCTTTCTATGGTACAATTTCTATTTGGACCTAAACATTAATTTTAATAAGATAGTTAGTGGCTTAATCTTGTGCAACCAAATTATCCAGACTCGCACTCCCTTTAAATCCGCCTAGGTTAATGCTGACCCAAACTGGACCTTGCTCCAACCATGTCAAGATCTGTTCCAAATAAAAATTCTATTTTTGAGCTAATACCTTAAAAGGCATGAATTATGGGGAGGGGACTTCCTGCACGCGCTGTAGCCAAAATATTTAGAATTCTAGATTTTTTCAGAGCCGCCTTTTGGCAATCACGAAAGTAATGGTCATGGATTTTCATCATGTTCTGCGATGGGGGATGGCGGAGTTTTGGCGGTAGAGCGCGGCCAACCCCAAATGATCCAGCCCGCAAAAACTCCAAAGCTAGCTGCTAAAACTAGTAATACCCAAAACTCAATCAATAAAAAAATCCAACCTCCAATCATCTGCCTCTACCCTATCAATTACCAGTAGGCGCATCTTTAAGACGCGGCCAAATAATTTCAATATGATTATTTCCGACATTAGCAACATCGATGGCCGATGAGTGGCTATGACGACCTGCCCGAGTGCGAATCTGATTTCTGGAAATTCCCCGAGCGATTAGTGCATCCTGAACAACCCGAGCCCTTGATAGACTAAGTTTTTGAGCGTTATCATCCTGATCTTGGCTTTCGATCTGTACTAAAACCTCAACTTTCAAATCTGTTTGCGACAAACAATGCTTAATCAGCCCCGCCAAAACATTAATCGTTCGCGTCGAAAGCATTGTAAGACTTTCTTTGTTTGGTAAAAACATCAAACCTTTTTTCAAAATATCTTTGCTTGCATTGCTGCAGATTTTTTGGGTTGCAGTAAAATTATAAATTGGCAGCCAAGCAACCTTCGAAAACTGTTCTAGCAGTCCGGAAATAGCATTGTATCGCCGCGAGCCTTGCGCAGGGCTTTGCCCAGCAGCAGTTTTCACTAAAACGTTAGCACCAAACTCTTCAGCAAGGCCTTTACGCAAAAGTGCCAAATTTATACCTTGGCTTGCAATCGCATTGATTGTGAGGTTGTCGCCATCTCCTTGGATCTTAACATTATCCAGGTCTGGCAACCAAGCTCCTAGCTTATATAACCAATCAAGTGTTTTATTAGCAGATCCGACCAAGCCCTCGTAAGATGTGCTTTGAATATTTTGAAGGTTGAAAGCTAATGCAATGTCAGAGGCTTGCATTCCATTCGGCAACTTACCGGAAGACCTAACTCCACTCATAGTCTGGTACACAATCTCAAACTTGGGCGGGGTGCCATCGTCCACAAAATTTAATGCCAAATTCAATTTAAAACTAGGTGGTAATTCTGTTAAAAGCTCTTCAATAAAAGCACCCTCTTGCGGCGTGAGTGCAACACCAGACAGAGTGATCTCGTTACCAAGTACACTCAAACGGCCCTGTTGCAATTCAGAGAACGCTGTTAAACTTACAGCCATAGCAACAGGCCAGAGCCCTCGCTCAGACTTAATTTCTGCAACTCTAAAGGATTCCAGGAAACCCAACCCTATTTTTTGCTGGATGTCAGCTGCAGACATCCCATACGGCAATTTTCCAGATACCGTCCTAGATTTCCCATCAATTACTGCTTCAAGTTGAAATGGCTGGCCATCATCATAAAGATTGGTTTGATTATAAACTGAAAAAGATGATGGCAATTTTTTCAATTCTGCGATTACAGCTTCCAGGCCGTGACGCATCGAAACACCCTCCAAAACAAGAGAAGTTTCAGAAATAATCAAGCGACCAGATTTCAAATGTGATAACGCATTTAGCCCAACCACAGACGCAGCCAAGAAATTACCAGTTTTATCAGTTATTTTTGCAATCGTTACTAAATTTTCAATCTCTTCCTTTTGTAATTGAATTCCGGCCAAATCAGCCAAAGCTCCCAGAGGTAATTTACCAGACGTAGAAAGTTTTGATCCGTCGAACACAACAGTAAGACCAAATGGTTTGCCATCATCTTCAGTTTCAATATTTGAATTGAATGCATACTGTTCCGGCAAGTTAGTAAACGCTGCTAATGCTGCATTTTTTGCTTCAGGTAATGTCGCTAGGCCAGACAAAGTCACGGTTGTATCTTGCAGTCGGAGCCTTCCGTATTTGAGCATTGCAAGGCCGGCCAATCCACGCTCAACCACTGCAAGCCAAGCGGTTACAGGTGCACCGACGGCTAGCCGCAATTTAATATCACCTGAAACTGCATGCTTTGCTATTTCCTCAATTGCAAATGCCGTCGGTGCTGATCCTGTGATGCGCAAACCGTCCTTGTCTTGGATCGCCTCAAAAATAAACGGCGCCATCAAAGGTAGCACCTTCAAATTAGCATTTACTGTGCGTCGACCGGGAACTGCGTTTAATTGTTGAATAATTTCAGACTTACGGTCCTCAGATTCGACCAGCCCTGAAATTGAAATGTCACGACCAGAAACATCAACAGTCAAAGGATGTACCGAATCTGAAATACTAGCAGGCACTCCATGCATAATTTTTGCTTCTATGCGAGCGGCTTGGTGTGTTGCCCCCCACCAGCCCAAAGCAATTACAGCAATGCATAAACTTGAAATGATAAACTTCACGCGCAAACAAGGTCTCCTAAAAAAAACAGGTTAACAGAACAACAGAACTATTCGTCACGCAAGGCAAGGGGGAACACAAAGTACCTCATCCTTCATGTTTTCAAAATTTAAATCGCTGTTTTGAGGCTCTCTTCGAGATAAATCTCACGCAAGCGTAACGAAACTGACCCCGGCGCACCGGAACCAATTACGACGCCGTCAATTTCTACTACGGGCATCACAAATGCTGAGGCCGACGTGAAAAAAGCTTCATCGGCATCCTGAACTTCCAAAACAGTAAACGCGCGCTCCTCAACTTCCATTTGTGCCTCTTTGGCAAAACGTAAAACTGCTGCGCGCGTAATTCCATGCAAAATATCATTCGACAATTGGCGCGTAATAATTTTCCCGTTTTTAACGATGTAAGCGTTATTTGATGTGCCTTCAGTTACCGCCCCATCTTCTACCATCCAAGCATCATCACAGCCAGCGGCTTTTGCCATCATTTTACCCATTGAAGGATACAAAAGCTGAACTGTTTTGATGTCTCGGCGACCCCACCGCTGATCCTCAATTGAAATGACTTTTATACCCACTTTTGCCGTTGGGCTGTCCGCCAAACCGGGTTTATTCTGGGTAAACAAAACAATTGTTGGCGGCGTGTCTTCACTGGGGTATGCAAAATCACGATCCGAGGCAGCGCCGCGTGTGATCTGCAGGTAGACTAGACCTTCCTCAATATCATTTGCGGATACCAACTCACGGTGTACCGCCAACAAATCATCCGTATCGATTGGGCTACGCATGTCTAGCTCAGTCAACGACCGAGCCAGGCGCGTGGCATGGCTAGCAAAATCAATCAGCTTCCTATCCAGAACAGAAGTCACCTCATAGACGCCATCAGCAAATAGAAAACCTCTATCAAAGATTGAGACGGTTGCTTGATTTTCTGGCAAAAAAGAACCGTTTACATAAACTGTGCGTGTCATTGTATTATCCCCACAAGGCTGCGACGGGTGGATGCACGCCGTCTTCATCAAATTTCAAAGCTTCCATACGATCTTCGGCCAAGAGCAAAGGTCCATCAAGGTCCGTAAATGCCGCACCTTGCGCCACCAAAGTAGCTGGCGCCATTGCCAAAGAACTGCCCACCATACAGCCAACCATTATTCCAAAACCCGCTGCTTGCGCGGCATCTTTCAAAGCTAATGCCTCAGTCAATCCACCAGTTTTGTCCAATTTAATATTGGCAAAATCATATTTGTCTTGCATTGTGACAAGGGATTTTCTGTCATGACAACTTTCATCAGCACATGTTGGCAAAACTCGCTCTAAGCCTAACAAGGCATCGTCGTCAGATGATGGCAGAGGTTGTTCGACCAGCTCAACCCCTAAACGCACTAAGTGAGGGGCCAAGTCTAAATAAACTGCAGCACTCCAACCCTCGTTCGCATCAACAATGATGCGTGACAAAGGAGCACCACGGCGTACAGCTTCCAACCGCGGCATATCATCAGTCGTACCCAGTTTAATTTTAAGCAGTGGGCGAAATGCATTTTTTGCAGCCTGTGCTTCCATCATTTCAGGCGTACCAAGAGATAATGTATAAGCGGTAATCTCCGGCTTTAACGGCCCAAGACCTGCTAAATCTGAAACGCTAACCCCAGCCGTTTTAGCCTCTAAATCCCAAAATGCGCAATCCAGGGCGTTTCGTGCGGCACCAGCAGGCAAGGCTTCAAATAGCTCTGGGCGGCTACGCGCATCTACGCCTTCAATTTCCGAGGCAACACTTTTTAGCGTTTCGCTATAGCGAGCGTAAGGGACACATTCACCCCACCCTACGTAGCCATCCCTTTCAACACGCACAGTTAAAACTTGC
>JAPKEA010000513.1 GCA_028822275.1 Planktomarina sp.
CATCTAATAATCCGTCATACAAGGTCTTTCCTGGCTTGATGTGTATTAGCTGATTGCCCGTCTTTACATCAATGTGTGAGAGCCAGCCCCCGTTATTGGCTTGAGTATGGTCATCTCGATTAAAGCTTTCAGGCAGTTTGAATAGCCAATGTACCGAATCCCCATCAGTGTTTATTTGTATGGGTGCCGGCATACGCTTGAGGCCCAAAGTCGTTGCCAGGTCATCTTGGGAAATGATGTCTCCATTTGCTTTGTTGCCGTCATAATCTAGGAGCACTAAATCATCCAATACCCAGCCGACGTATACTGCATTCTTGTAGTCAGCTATGTCGGTATAGGATTGCTTGTCCTTATACGGTTTCGTTTTGCCATCCTCATACACCGGTGTCATACGTAGACCGTAGGTATGGGAGATGCCTATCATTTTCTTTAGCCAGTTAGTTGAGAGGCTGGTAGCTTTATCTTGATGGTTCATTATTTTCTTCCAATAGGGTAAATTGAGGTAAAACAATGGCAAATCGGGTATAATGAAACTGCCTTAGCAAGCACCTTCAGAGACCACTTTTTGCCTTCGCATTGAGTGGTCTTTTTAGTTAGATCGGCGGTTATCCAGTACGTTAAGAACGTTGCCAAATATTGGGGTGGCAAAAATGGTGACACTTTTCTTTTGGTCCATGATTTACCCCTAAGCCGCAGTGTTTGGCTGGTTGGCGAATTGCGCTAGCCATTCATCGCCGACAGCTTCGTCATAAACGACCTTGCGACCAATCTTGCGATAGGTGGGAGCAGGGACACCAGCTAGGGTGCCAGTGACACGAGACATACGTAATGTAATGGAAGCGAAGCCAAGCTTTTTGGCGAACTTGTGGGTATCAAGTATTGGTTGGTGATTCATAGTCTTGCCTTATGTTTAGTTGATAGGACAAGGTAAATATATTTGCAAAGGGAAATTGCGTCAGGAAAAACGACGATGAAATAATGGCTAATTTTATCGTGCTTTATAGACCTTTGAGGAAGTTTAGAAATCTCGGAGTCATGGCGTTTTGGGCAAAGGCTTTTTGTACTTCGCGGTAGTTTCGTGCGTTCAAGTCCTTATCGAATAACGACCTATATACGCTTGATAATATTTTGGTTTCGTTGAGAAGTGACCAGTTTTCTAAGTCGAGAATTTCTAGGGTTTTGTACTCAAGCAATTTTCTGATCGATTCATGTTGAGTTTTACTTGTTAGGTAGATATTGAATTTCCTACGTTGTGCTCGTATGAAGTTATGAAGCTGGATAAGAATCAAATCATCAGGCCCGTTGAGGTCAATTGTTGCATACACGCGATTCTCTGTAGAGTCAGCGCCAGTAATAAAGCGTTCTGGAAATTCCCTAATCATTTCATTCACGTCACGCCGGTACTCAGGTGGGTCGAAATACGTTTCTGGAATTGAATAGCCCGCATCGTCAGACAATTGCGCAAGAGCAATGGCGCTACCTAAAGAAACCGGGGCGACAAAAGGTGATTTTCTTGTATGCCTAACCACATCGGTAGTGGCTCCTGTCAGTTCTACAACAGGGTCACTTAATGGTCCCGCCATCGGCTCATCGTGGTACGCTCGTATAAAATAGTTGCTGGGTAAAATTGGTTCATCCGCAATATGGCTAACCAATTTTGATGCGAAAAGCGTAGTATTGTCTGTGTCTATTTTTAAGAGGCTATCGTTTGGGCACGACATATAGTGAGCTACGTTTGGTGAAACAAGTAAAGCCCTAATAAGCGCCCGTGCTTCCAATTGTACCCGCCACTGTTGCGATGTTAATTCGAGGTTGGCGTACTTATCCCAATAAAACCAGTCAGGCGCTACATCAAGATTAACCTTTATCATGCCGCGGTCCTCTGCGAACCTACAAAAATGATGCCGTGCCAAGGTGAGTAGATTAGTCACCGTTTCGGTAATGAGCCTAGGCGCAGCAATTCGGTTAGCCAGTGATTGAAACTACTTTACTTGGCTCTAATTCTGGCTCGATAACGTGCTGGGCCAGCCACCGCTCCCACGTCTTCATGGCAGCGCGCTTCTCTGGCATGTATTCATATTGATCATAATGCTTATCGCTAACGTCTTTGACAGCGTGGTTTTGTAGTCGGTCACGCATTTCTTTGGTGATACCTGCTTTGCCCATAAGTGTTTTTACTGTACGGCGAATATCTCTGGGGGTAAATGCTTCAATGGGCAGGTGAGGACGCATGTTGGCCACTTGGTTTGATAGCACGCTTACTCGGGAATATATATCCC
>JAPKEA010000514.1 GCA_028822275.1 Planktomarina sp.
TTTAATTGTTTATTTTATTGCTTAGAATGAAGGATAATAATGCATAAAACTAAAGCACCGGCTTTGAAACTGTAGGCATTAAAAGACAAACTATTAAAATAATAAAAGTATTTTCATGCAAAAATTCATAATCTTCATGATAAAAATGAATTTTTATTCGATATCAAATCGTGTTAAAATATTAGTATTAATTAGAAAGTTTATGCCATGATTGCTCCTCAACCAAAAGGCTTAGAAAAGCTTTTACGAGATAAACCATGGATTTTAGCTGATGGTGCCACTGGTACAAACCTTTTTAATTTAGGCCTATCCTCTGGCGATGCGCCGGAGCTTTGGAACAAAACCGCTCGCAACAAAATTAAAGCTCTTTATCGAGGCAGTATTGATGCTGGCAGCGATTTATTTCTTACAAACTCATTTGGAGCCAATAGATCTAGACTTAAACTGCACGGAGCAGAGGATCAAGCAACTGAACTTTCACGTGTCTCTGCTGAAATTGGTAGGGAAATTGCTGACGCATACACCCGCACAGTAATTGTTGCGGGGTGCATTGGACCAACTGGAGAACTTATGGAACCGATGGGTAACCTTTCCTACTCTGGCGCAGTCGAGATATTTCATGAGCAAGCCGAGGGTCTGAAAGCGGGTGGTGCAGATCTAGCGTGGATTGAAACGATATCTTCGGCAGACGAATTCTTAGCAGCAGCCGAAGGAGCTCACCTTGCGGATATGCCATGGTGTGGCACGATGAGCTTTGATACCGCTGGGCGTACGATGATGGGTCTGACCGCGCCAGAAATGGTTAAGCTTATTAAAAAAGTTCCAAATCAACCAATTGCATTTGGCGCAAATTGTGGTGTGGGAGCATCGGACTTACTTCGAACTATTTTGGGCTTTTCGCAGACAAATACTTCTGTGCCAAGAATCGCTAAGGGCAACGCTGGAATTCCAAAGTACCACAAAGGCAGAATTTTTTATGACGGAACGCCAGAGCTTATGACGCAATACGCAATTCTAGCGCGCGATTGCGGAGCCACAATCATAGGCGGCTGTTGCGGCACAACCCCTGACCACTTACGCGCTATGCGGACTGGGCTGGAAACGCATGCGCCTCAAGAACCTCCTTCACTAAAAACAATTCAGTTGACGTTAGGAGCTTTCTCTTCAGAAAGCGATGGAACCGACGGAAATGCGCCAACAAGAAAACGTCAGAACCGGCGCCATAAGACTTCATGAAGCAAGGTTCTAATCTGTGCACATAATGTAGCTATCACAAGGCATTCAAAAAAATTAAACTCACTTGGCTCTTCAATAAAAGTCGGAGTTGACGAACTTGGTGTCGCAATCAGTTAAGACCGATGCACGAACCAAGCCCAATACGGTATTAAGAAACCCTAGCAAAAGGTCCTGACTCATGTCTGATCAAGAAGACGGTATCATTCTCTCAGAACTTAACGACGAAGACCTCGTCGCTCAAATGTTTGATGACCTTTATGACGGTCTGAAAGAGGAGATTGAGGAAGGTGTTGAGATACTTCTAGCACGAGATTGGACGCCTTACAGCGTCCTCACCCAGGCCTTGGTCGGCGGAATGACAATCGTTGGGAACGATTTCCGCGACGGCATCTTATTCGTGCCTGAAGTTTTGCTTTCCGCTAACGCTATGAAGGGTGGAATGGCTATATTAAAACCCCTCCTAATCGCAACTGGTGCACCTCGTGTTGGCAAAATGGTTATTGGCACTGTGAAAGGTGACATTCACGACATAGGTAAGAACCTTGTTGGAATGATGATGGAAGGCGCAGGGTTTGAGGTTGTTGATATAGGCATCAACAACTCAGTTGACTCCTACCTCGAGGCAATTAAAAATGAAGAACCGGATATCCTTGGAATGTCAGCTCTTTTGACAACTACAATGCCTTACATGAAAGTGGTCATTGATACATTGATAGAAAAAGGTATGCGCGAAAATTATACTGTTTTAGTTGGCGGTGCTCCTTTGAACGAAGAGTTTGGCAAAGCTATAGGCGCAGATGCTTACTGTCGCGATGCAGCTGTTGCAGTTGAGACAGCCAAAGTATTCATGGCTCGCAAGCACAATCAAATGGGAATTAACGCCTAAAAATATTAGATATTTTTTAGATTTAGCAGTCCGACCAGTGATTGACGGGGTCTTTTAAAAAAAATGCCAAATAACATGAGTGCAGGATAATGTTAGTGTCTGAAATTACAAACACTATATTGGCTGAAGTTGGTTTTAAACGTATAAACAAGGGGC
>JAPKEA010000515.1 GCA_028822275.1 Planktomarina sp.
GGGCATCGCTGCCTCATGCATCATACCGTGGGTAAAGTTGCACTGGAGAGTTGAACCCGCGTCCAATTTTATAGTTATATTATTGAAAAAAATGCTAGGGGATAACTGTATTAAGTTGATCCTCAACACAGCATTCGTTTGTCAGAAAACTCATAGTTGTGGACATCGTATCAAAATCCGGACGATTAATGACTTCGCGTCCCCGTCTCTCCTTAACTTGCGTCTACTAACGTACCTAAGTGATGCGAAAGCGTTGATGCTGGCATGTCAAGCCGTTCCGCAATTTCTCCCACTAACAGACCGCTATGTCCGGCACGAACAAGCAACCGGTATACATCCAAACGCGCCTCGTGTCCTAAGGCGGCGAGGGCTTTTGCAACCTGTTTATCCCGAGATTTTTTGCTCATGATTTTATCACATTCATAAAACCAGATATGTAAAGTTAAATCTGAGAGCCCATTTTTGCCTACGATGGAACTGGTTATGCTAGTTGCCATACCTCGCGACAGGTCAAGTCAGAACAACCTCAGCGTGGTTTTCTACAAACTGTTCTTTTCTCAAAACTATCCGGGTATTTAGGCCCACGTTTTCACTTCTTTCTCCAGATCAAATCTCCACCTATTGCGCCAGACATATGCTACCTGCGCCCAATAATCGGCGACCACCTCACGCTGAATTAGGGGGAGGTCTCTTGGTGCTTAGCAAAGGTCTGATTGGAGGCTTTTAGATCCACTGTACGTCCGTGTTCACGGTTGGGGCTTGGATCAGGCAACCTCTTAGTAGGGCAAGCCAGAACATAACGATAGGTTTAGACGGCGACCACACATATGCAGAGTGGAGTAAGACTTTGACTGAAGCCAAGGTCAGAATGCCAATGGGTGGCAGGAGCTGATAGCTAGAGAGCTCGTTCATCGAACGAGAGAGGTTATCCTTGATACAGGAGGCTGTCTCTTCGCATTAAATCAGTTCTGGAGTTAAAGGGACACAAGCCATGGGTTGCTGCATTGGGTTCCATACCTGAAAGCGCGCTCTTAACGGCCAAGATAAAAGAATAGCAGACATCGCATCTTTCATACAAGCGGAGGCCTGCAAATTGACAGGAACACAAAAAAGATACATCTCAGCACAACCTTAAGCCTGACCATAAATTCACAAAAATTTCAGCTCTGTAGGCTTGCTGGACTATGGTTGTACCTTAGATGTTAATCATGTACAGTTTAAAAAAGAGCTAATTGTGGTCTAAAATGCTGCCGCTGATAAAACGCAAAAATGAAGCAACGCAAGCCGCTTTCGAATTGGAAACAATTTTCAAGCAATCTTGTGAATTGAAAATTAACGATTTCAAATTTCTGCCAGATAAGTTTTTCGATGACACTTTCGTTGTGGGCTTTATTGATGGTTTTCTCGAAGCATTGATAGACTTGCAGTGTTTGAAGGATAATGCGCTTTGGGCAATGAATTCAAAAAAATGGACTGATAAATTAAAGTTAAATTTTCGAATTAATTTTATTCAAAATCTTGATGACTTTCATACCAGTCTTTATCATAGAAGTTTACTAGACGTTTCCATATCTGAAAAGCTGTCCCAGTTGCCTGACTTCAAAGACGCCAAGAGGTATGGGTTTTTGTATTGTGCATTATTTTACAAAGTATTGCCCAAAAATTTGCACGAACAAAGCACGCCGGATCAGGCGAGGGTTATGGGGCAAGCTAGGGATATGGCCCAACGTAGTGACAATCAATACGATGTTAAGACGTCTCTGCTGTGCCTCACTCTTTGGGAACATATCAATAAAGTTTGGGGAGACAATAAACTGGAAAATGTCGTCGCAAAAGCATATAATAGGGCTAACTAAAAAGCTTTAGAAAGTACCTGTTTTATGGACATAAACTAATACATATTTACTATGAAATTTTAACAAATGACAGATAGCGATTTTAGAAAAATTATGTCAAAATAGATAGTAATACTTTCGTTGACGTAGATGTTAATGACACGTTAACCTACACTACGACCCTACATAATGGCTCTGACAACCCCTTTATTAATGCCTACATTAGCGGAGCCTTAACAAACGATACCTCCAACGGCGCTTGGTTTGATAGATCCCTTGAAGTTTATGGAATTGAGGTTGTCGCGGCTGGTGCAGTTGGGGGACAAACAGCAGTGCCCGACGAATGGGCGCTTAAAGTGGCACAGACAATAAAGCTTCTTATCAATCCAAACCAGTCTGGCATAGATCAGACTGCGCAAGCGCAAATGATTTCTACT
>JAPKEA010000516.1 GCA_028822275.1 Planktomarina sp.
AATTGATATTCCTAAAGACATAACAATTGCTAAGATGGAGGTTGAAGAATATCCTACGACTATTGAGATGCGTTCATATAAGCCAACTATTAAGGCAAGTGATCGTCAAATCAAAAAAGCGGCAGAGATGTTGGCAAACTCGAAAAGACCCATTCTTTATGCCGGTGGTGGTTGTATTATCGGTAATGCTTCTAAAGAGCTTCGTGAATTTACGCGTATGGTTGGATTCCCAATTACTCAAACTCTAATGGGTTTAGGTACATATCCAATGACTGATAAGCAATCTCTTGGAATGCTTGGAATGCATGGAACTTATGAGGCTAATATGGCAATGCATGGCTCTGACTGTGTGGTTGCTATAGGTTCTCGCTTTGATGACAGAATTACAGGAAACTTAGAAAAATTTTGCCCTACTGCAAAATTTATTCATATTGATATTGATCCATCTCAAATTTCAAAGAATGTTGTTGCTGACATACCAATTGTTGGTCAAACAAAGCAAGTTCTTCAGGCTTTAATTGATCAGATGAAAGATAAAAAACTTGAGGATATTTCTAACTGGTGGTCTCAAATTGAAGAGTGGAGAAAGGTTGACTCGTTAGCTTATAAAAAATCTCCAGGAGTAATTAAGCCACAAACAGTAATTGAAATGCTCTATGAGGTTACTAAAGGTAAAGCGATTGTTACTTCAGATGTTGGCCAACACCAGATGTGGGCTGCGCAATATTATTTATTTGATGAGCCTAGGCAGTGGATAAACTCTGGTGGCTTAGGAACTATGGGCTTTGGACTTCCTGCAGCTATGGGCGCTAAACTTGCAATGCCAGATAAAGATGTAGCCTGTGTTACAGGTGATGGCAGTATTCAAATGATGCTTCAAGAGCTTTCAACAATGCTTCAATATTCTACTCCAGTAAAAGTAATTAACCTTAATAATGGTTACCTCAGAATGGTAAGGCAGTGGCAAGAGTTTTTTTATGAAAAACGTTATGCAATGTCATATATGGATGCTTTGCCTGATTTTGTAAAGCTTGCAGAAAGTTATGGTCATATGGGAATAAGAGTTGAAAAAGAAGAGGATTTAAAGCCTGCACTTATTGAAGCATTTAATCAAAAAGACCGAACTGTTTTTCTTGATATTATTACAGATCCATCTGAAAATGTATTTCCAATGATTCCTGCTGGTGGTGGACATAGTGATATGTTGCTTGCAGGTAGAGACGAAATGGTTTCAAAAGATGAAACTGACTTTAATGCGGTATAGCTTATGAGACATATTATTTCAGTGATACTAGAAAATGAGGCTGGAGCGCTTTCAAGAGTTGCTGGTCTTTTTACTCAGCGAGGCTTTAATATTGAGTCACTTACTGTAGCCATAACGAATGATCCAAGCTTGTCAAGAATGACAATTGTATCTTCAGGTAGTGATCGTGTTTTGGAGCAAATTGTAAAGCAACTTAATAAATTAATCGAAGTTGTTAAGGTTAGTGATTTGACTAGTCAAGATCATGTTGAGAGAGAATTATTGCTGGCTAAGATTTCTTCAAACTCAAAAGAGGGCGTCAATATAAAAGAACTAGTAGAGATTTTTGGCTGTAAAGTTGTTGATGTTACGGATAAAGTCTACACCATAGAGGTTTCAGGAAAAACAAAGAAAATTAATGCATTTTTAGATGCTTTTGATCCTGCAAGCATTATTGAAGTTTCAAGGACAGGAGTCACTGGGATTTCCAGAGGAAAAAAATTAATTTAAATTTAAGGAAAAAAAATGAATAGATATTACGATAAAGACGCA
The DNA here is from genome assembly GCA_028822275.1 of Planktomarina sp. Classification (GTDB taxonomy): domain Bacteria; phylum Pseudomonadota; class Alphaproteobacteria; order Rhodobacterales; family Rhodobacteraceae; genus Planktomarina. Next base: position 1,796 of record JAPKEA010000516.1, read on the forward strand.
GACCTTTCAATTATTCAAGGCAAAAAAGTTGCAGTTATTGGTTATGGCTCTCAAGGCCATGCTCAAGCTAATAATCTAAAGGACTCTGGTGTAGAAGTTGTTGTTGGGCTTAGAGATGGTTCATCTTCTGCTACTAAAGCAAAAGAGGCAGGATTAGGCGTTATGTCAGTTGAAGAAGCGAGTGCTTGGGCAGATGTTGTTATGTTATTGGCTCCAGATGAGTTTCAAGCCACTATTTATTCAAAAAATATTGAGCCTAACTTAAGACAAGGTGTTGCTTTAGCTTTTTCACATGGCCTTAATATTCATTTTGATATGATCGTCCCAAGAGAGGACTTAGACGTAATTATGATTGCCCCCAAAGCGCCTGGTCATACTGTTCGCTCAGAATTTGTTAGAGGTGGAGGAATACCGGACTTAATAGCAATTGAGCAGGATGCAACTGGAAGCGCTAAAGAAATTGCTCTTTCGTA
>JAPKEA010000075.1 GCA_028822275.1 Planktomarina sp.
CAAAACCACGACCATCTCGGTATATTGCTACAATACGATCGATACCAAATTCAAAATTTTCTTGTCCTAAAAAAGCTGTTGCAACCCCTGATTGCAAATCTTCACCAATTTTCTGAGCGTCAAAACAATCAAACCATTCAGGGGCATTCCGCGGCTCAGCCGTCCCAAAAATTTTGTAGGTTTTCTCCAGCAAATCCATACTTAATTCCGTTTGAAAACAAGAGCGATATCGAATTGGACTACTACCAGCATCGATACCCTCAAACCCAACTGTAGGTATCATTTCAACTTCACCTGTCACAAGCGTCGTTAGTTCGACTTCTTGCAAAGCTACGGTCTCATAGTAGCCATAAACTTGAGCATAATAAACGCCCACACCGAAAGCTGCAGTGGCGGCGAGAATACCACCACCTACTAATTTCCCACTAATAGCCATTTAAGCTGCTCCTGCTGCTGTTTGAACAAAAGCGTCTGCACATTTTTTGGCCAAGGCGCGCACTCGCCCAATGTAAGCCTGCCGCTCAGTGACTGAAATCACACCGCGTGCATCAAGAAGGTTAAAAACATGACTGGCTTTTATGCATTGGTCATAGGCAGGATGCACCATAATGATTTTTTTAGCCATCTTCGGGTCGATATGAGCTTGCGATAAGATATGTTCACATTCAATCTCCGCCTCTTCAAAGTGACGGAAAAGAACATCTGTGTTAGCTACATCGAAGTTCCACCGCGCATATTCTTCCTCTGTCTGTTTGAAAACATCACTATATTTCATTGCTATCAGAGCTGAAGGATCATTGAATGGCATTTCCATAACATGATCAATGCCCAGCACATACATCGCCAAACGTTCTAGGCCGTATGTCAATTCACCTGAGACTGGCCGACAATCATGCCCTCCTACTTGCTGAAAATAGGTAAACTGGCTCACTTCCATACCGTCGCACCAAACTTCCCAACCGAGACCCCAAGCGCCGAGTGTCGGGCTTTCCCAATCATCCTCAACAAAACGAATGTCGTGTAATTTTGCATCAATCCCAATCGCAGCCAAACTGCCAAGATAAAGATCTTGAAGATGAGGCGGGCTTGGTTTTATTAAAACTTGGTATTGATAATAATGCTGCAGACGATTGGGATTTTCACCGTAGCGCCCATCAGTGGGTCGTCTTGAGGGCTGCACATAAGCCGCGGCCCAAGGCTTTGGGCCCAAAGCCCTTAAAGTGGTTGCAGGATGAAATGTTCCAGCACCAACCTCCATATCGTAGGGTTGCAGTATTGCACATCCATTCTCAGCCCAATAGGCTTGCAAGCGCATTATTATTTCTTGAAATGATTTAGGAGTATCCATGTTATCCTCAGGCCTGGTAGCATGGTCTGAATAGGCTTTGCAGGGCACATCGTCAATCGACACCGAGGCAAGTATTACACAGTTTAACGGAAAGTTTTCTTAAGCCACTTGATTTAAGAACTTAAGGCACAAATAACCTCTGCTAAATACTAAGGGCGTGTTCATGAGAAAATCATCAATTAGTGCGATTGTCATCGTTTTAACAATTTTTGCCCAAGGAATACTGGCTCAAACTGTGCCAACTGGTCTTTCCTGGGTGCAAATAGCGGCTCATCCAGACAAGTCCCAAGCCCTTGAACGCATCGGCAATTACACCAAAAATTTTGGCAACATTGTCGGTTACGAAATTGGAGGTGGATGGTACGGTATTGCACTTGGCCCCTACACACGAACCTTTGCAGAAAATGCTGTGAAAGAATACACTGGCGCAGGCCTTATTCCAGAAAATAGTTTTGTGACAAATGGCACATCTTACCAGATGCAATACTACCCGTTGAAGAATACTGAACCCATGCAAGCTGTGGCTCCTAAAACAACCAAATTAGACAACTTAGTAACTACAGGGCCACAGATTACTCAGGTAGAAAGTAGCGAAGACGCACCAATTACTTTTGTTGTGGCTGAAGTGGAGCCTGAAAGGCCAGAAGAACAATTTGCGCGCGCGCAGTCATCAGAGCGAAGTATGAGTAGGAAGCAAAAACAAATTTTGCAAAAGGCGTTGGCTTCGTCTGGCCATTATACTGGAAAGATTGATGGCCTTTACGGCCCCGGAACGCGAGGTGCTATGACCCTATGGCAAACCGAAAATGGATTTGTGGCAACAGGTGTCTTAACTGCAATGCAGCGTGAAAGCGCATTGAATGTTTATAATGCGTTCTTAGCGGATATGGGTTTTGATACGGCTTTCGATCTTCGTTCAGGCATTTCGCTTGAAGTGCCAAAAAACATTCTAGCCTCCGCTCAATATGATGCACCTTTCATCCGCTTTGAGTCAAAAAATTTAATAGATGCAAGGCTCATTTTAATTAGCCAAAATGGTGGCCAAGCCCGCTTGATAGCGCTCTTCGATGTGCTGCAAACATTAGAACTGTTTCCAACGAACGGCTCAAAGGAGCTGAGAAAATCAGGTTTTAAATTTGAGGGCGAGACTGACTTATACTACATTTCCGGCTTTGCTCGCCTGAATGCAGGTGAAATAAAAGGTGCTATCCTCGTTTGGCCACTTGAGCGAGGAACGGACCACCAGCGCGTTAAGGACGAGATTTTTGGTAGTTTTAAACGCATTTGGGGCGTTTTAGAGGATCCAGAAAACTTGAATATTAACGTTAGTCCGACTGATTATTTGGCAGGCTTAGAACTTAAGCAGCCCAGCCTATCACGTTCGGGCGTTTTTGTGGATCAGCAAGCAACTGTTATTACAGCACGCGATGATCTTGATACATGTACTAACATAAAACTTGGCGATGGGTCGGATCTGAGCATTGCCGCAAAAACAGATGACCTGATAGCATTACGGCCGACAACCCAACGCGCCCCAAGCACCATAGCACGATTGCGAAATTCACCTATCCAAGTACCTCAACCAATTGTTATTGGGGGGTATTCTTACGATGGGGCGCTTGGTGCACCAACAATTTCACTTGGAAGCGTCCAGAGCTCGGTTGATTTAGAGGGACGCGATGGTGTCATTCGCCTGCAAGTTAATACTCTGCTTGGAGACATCGGTGGACCAGTTTTTGATAAAACCGGCGCTCTAATAGCAATATTGCTACCAAGCCGCGCACCAGCCAACAAGCAACTGCCAAGTGGGGTTCACTTTGCAGCCTCCACACAGATAAGCAAACTTATGAAAGTAGTTGGTATCACATCGAAACCTGCTACCAATTTGAAAAAACGTGATGCGGTTGCGCTATCCATTTTAGCACTAGAAACTGTAGCTCTAGTACAATGCTGGGATTGAGAAACTAAGGCAAATATTTTCCGACACTATTCGACCTAAATTTTAACCCAAAATACCTGGCGTCAAATAAATCAGTGTTGGACCATCTGCATCGAACGCATCAGCAACAGCTTTTTGCATTTCAGAAATCGTTTTCGGAGCCACAGCCGCGGCACCATAAGCTTCTGCAAGTTTTACAAAATTTGGATTCTTAGCGACAACGGCATTGGGTGCGATTTGCGCACTGCGCATACTATCCTCAATTTCCTTTAGTTTACCGTTATCCCAAAGGATTATCGGCAAAGCCTGACCTAATTCGACAGCTGTTCCCAATTCCTGCACTGTATACTGAAAACCATAGTCCCCCGCTATTGCTAAAGTTGGCTGATTTGGACGCGCAACCGCACCGCCTATTGCAGCGGGCAGCGCGTAACCCAACGTACCAAAACCTGAAGGATGATGCCAATGTTTGGGCTGTTCCAGGGGCCAAACTTCTTTCGCCACATATGCAAATTGGGTCATATCAGAATAGATCATCGTGTCATTAGGTATGGCGTCTCGCAACGCATCAGTTATGGCTATAATACCAGGGCGCTCTGCTTCAGTTTCAGCTCGCCATGTCTTACGTTGGCTAACAACTTGCAATGGTTCCCATTTAGATTGAGATTTAGGTAAAACGCGCAATAGTGCGACTGATGCATCTTTTGCACGCGCTTGTATTCCAACATCTGCCCGGTGATGGTCGCTGAGGCATTCAGGGTCAATATCGATCCGGTACAGTGGACAATTATGACCAATGTGATTGCGCCATAAGTCCACCTCACTCAGCTCTGTGCCAATGGCTACGACACAGTCCGCTTGGGACATAATTTGCGCCGAACTAGGTCGCGCCAAAGCGGCTCCAAAATTCAGCGGATAACTAAAAGGGACGATACCCCGTCCCGCGTAGGTCTCAAAACACGCCGCACCACAGGCCTCATGGATGCGATATAATTGTGCACCTGCATCAGCGGCTCCACCACCAATTATAAAAAGGGGCTTTCGAGCTGTGGTCAATGCGTGTGCCAAACCACTTAAATCTAAGTCGGCTTCTACGCATGATGCGGTAAGCGTTGTTGTATTTGTCGGAGCAGCGAATGCTAAATCTTCCAGCTGTGAAATCGGTATCTGAATATGCTTACTTCTTGGACGCTGTGTTTGAAACTCCATCAACGCTCGGTCAATTAACGCATATGCGGCCTCTGCACTATTCGCTTGGTAGGACCAATCACACACACTCCGCGCGGCAGATTCTTGATCCAACATTTGGTGCAGTTGTCCGCGGCATGCTGCTACTTCGTCAAGGCAGCTCGACAACACAAGAACAGGCACTGAGTCTGAATATGCCTGCCCCATCGCGGTCATAATATTGCAAACGCCCGGGCCAGTAATCACGTAGGCAACACCAGGTTTTCCGGTTGCACGCGCGTACCCATCAGCCATAAAACCAGCACCTTGCTCATGACGTGCTAAAAAGTGACGGATACCCGCTTCCTCAATACCGCGATACATTTCTTGATTATGGACACCTGGAATACCAAAAATCACTTCAACACCACGATCTTTCAACATATGAGAAATTTGCGCGCCTAACGATTTCATTTCTTGCATCAGTTCCTCCAAAATCTAAGTGTCAATAATGTGTATACAGCCAAAAGTTCAAGCCTTCCCAGGAGCATAGTGATGGCTAAGATCCATTTGGCAACATCATTTAGGCTTCCATAGTTCCCCGAAGGACCAATCACCTCACCGAGGCCAGGCCCAATATTCGCAATTGCCGCCGCTGCACCAGAAATCGCCGTTAACATATCCAACCCAGTGAAGATCAACGCCAAAGCAGATACACCTAAGGACACGAAAAAAATCACAAAAAACGAAATCACAGAGTTCACAACATCGCCCCCCACAATTCGCCCCTGGTAGCGCATTGTAAATATGCCATTAGGGCTATTAATTTTATTTAACTGCATTCGAATTGCAGAAAACAACAACTGGTAGCGAAAAACTTTGACCGAACATGAGGTAGATCCCGCACATCCTCCAATAAGGCCAGCGTAGAAAAACACAATGACAGCAACAGGGCCCCAGCTGCTATAATCCGCACTTGCGTAACCCGTGCCTGTAACAATTGACACCACATTGAACAGCGCTTTGCGGAACCCTAATTCACCGGTCAAACCACCACCCTGCCACAACAACAACGTCAAAATGCCCACAACAACGGCTAAGATGGCAAAAAAAGCTTGTATTTGAGTATCTTTGAACAAAGACTGTGGCTGCCCGTTAACCAATTGCACGTATCGCACAAACGGTAATGCTGCCAGGCACATAAAGAATGCTCCAGCGTATTCTGTACTAGCACCAAACCTTTCAAAAGAGGCGTCGTAAGTCGAAAACCCACCTGTTGCAATGGTGGTCATAGCGTGAAGCAGCGCATCAAAAGTACGCATCCCACTAGCCAGGTAGGCCAGTGCACAAACAGTAGTTAGACCGAAGTAGAGCCATGCGATTTGTGAAGCAATTTCAGTCGCACGGGGTAAAATTTTCCCAAAAGTATCAAACCCTTCCGACCGAAATATCTGCATTCCACCAACGCGAAGTTCAGGCAAAAATACCATCGCTACAACAATAATTCCAATGCCACCTAACCACTGCAAGATTGACCGCCAAAGCAAAAGGCTATCAGGCAAACCATCAAGCCCAGTAAAAACCGTAGCACCCGTAGTGGTCAAACCCGACATCGCCTCGAAGAATGCGTCAGTATAGCTGGCCTCAGTCGCGCCCATCACAAAAGGAAGCGCTCCAAAAATAGGTAATGCAATCCAAACACTCGTAGTCAAAAGAAACGTTTGCTGCAATGAAAGCCCACGCGCCTCTTCCCTACGCGTTGCAAGATAAAGCATTGTTCCAAAAAGAATAGTTATTAGGGCTGACTCTAAAAAGACACCCCAATGATTATTCCCTCGTGCTAAATCTAGCACGAAAGGAAACAGCATTGTTAGGCCAAGAAAGCCAACCAACAATCCAATTACATTTAAGACCGGTCGCACATCGAACATGGGGTAAGCGTTGGCTGCGTTTCAGGTTCAAGTCAAGCAATCAACCAACGTGAAACAAACCAGAGAATGTCTGGGGATCAAGGCTTGTCTGAGCGAATGTATCACCTTCAGTTAGCACTGAAATGGCATCATGGCTGTGCAAACTTTCTTGATGGCTCGCAATGACCCTAAAATCACCAACCCGAGGATCCAGTTGCAATTGCTCACAGAATAGGCGAGCAGCATCTTCCACAAATATTGGGTTGGCAGCGTTCAACTCCGCAAAGGCTTGCTCGTCTTCCCGTTTAACCATAACTTGTGTTTCTGTCGGAACCGCAAGTCTGCACAGATCAATCAGATCCTCAAACCATAGGCAGTTCTTTTGAGGATTCAAAACAAGCGAAATACGCGCCACCGATCGCTGCGAGTGTGGCGTAGCTAATTGACCGCGCATGGATCTCGCATGCTCGGCCAACTCGAGGGAGCATGGACAGGTTGATGAATAGACATAGTCCAAGTGAATTATGCGGTGACGTAAGCCCTCCACTTCAACCAGTTCTAAAGCGATATCATAATATTGATATCCACTTAAGCCACTACGCAAACTTTTGACCTGTGCAGGGAACGACAGCCGCATTTGAATTCGGGCATCAAAGCTGTCAAGATCATTTTTGTAATCGTCCAGTGCACGCTCAATCACATCGAAGCTGAATGTTTCCTCGGAACGACGGTAAAACGTGCGCATTATGCGCGACATATTTATACCTTTTTTTCCAGCTTCCAAGGACACCGAACCTGTCACAGAGGTCTCAAGCTGAACTGGCCCATTGTTCCGGGTTTGAAATCTAATTGGGAGGCGAAAATTTGAAATACCTACATGTTGAATTTGCTGTTTAGCGCCGCGAATTAAAGAAGAGGGGCCATTTTGAAGGTCTGGCAAGCTTGCTTTATAAGCCGTATCAACTACGAAATCTTCAGGATAAGCACGTGCTAAGGCAGGGTAGTTTTCTGCAGTATTACTTGGTAGGAGCCGTCCAATCAGCGGATCAAGATCCTGCATTTCAACAGGGCTTGCACCCGCGATCCAGGTCCTTAGAAGCAATAGGGCCGTCTCCGCTTCTTCACGTGTCGGGGAGGATTCCAATTTAGTGGAATGGATGTTCATGGCAATTTCCCCATCTTTCAGGTGCGGGCCTTTCTTGTCAATTTAAGAATGATACGCTATTTGTAATTGTATGTCCAAGAATTAGCTCAGTTTAAAGTAATTCAATTGATTATCTAAATTACACACTGGTAAAAGCAACGTCCAAAGCAAAATTTAAATCCTCCAAGAGGTCTTTTTCACTCTCTAAACCAATTGAAAGCCTCAACAGCCCAGAGGTAATTCCTAATAGATCTTTTTGGTCTTGTGGAAGCCTTTGATGCGTCGTTGTAGCGGGGTGGGCCACAATCGACTTTGCGTCTCCCAAATTATTAGATATCAACATAATTTCTAAAGCATTCATCATGGCAAAAGCACGCGCTTTGCTGCCTACATCAATTGTAAGAACCGTACCACCAGCCCCCATTTGTCTATTCGTCAAATCAAACTGCGGGTGACTTGGCAAAAATGGATAGATAACCCGTTCGAGGTCGCCGCGCAACGCCAAAGACTTAGCCAAGCCAAGCGCTGTTTTTGTTTGCTCCCGTACTCGTAGATCTAAAGTCTCGAGGCTTTTTAGCATCATCCAGGCGTTAAAAGGGCTCATTGCCCCGCCTGTATGTTTCATAAAGGGCTCAATGGCACCACGTATAATCTTACGAGAACCCAATATTACTCCACCCAGTCCGCGCCCTTGCCCGTCAATGTGCTTTGTTGCTGAGTAGATGACCAAATCAGCACCGAGCTCGATGGCCTTAGAATAGATGGGGGTTGAAAATACGTTATCAACAACAACGGTTGCACCACAGCTATGAGCCAAAGTCGACACTGCTTTAATATCAATAACCTCTAGTGTTGGGTTCGAAATGCTCTCAAAAAAAACAAGCTTTGTATCCGAAGTAATGGCGCCTTTCCAAGCGGCCAGATCCAACCCGTCAATGAATGTGACGTTTACGCCAAAGTGTATTAGTACTTCTTCCAGCACATATAGGCAGGATCCGAACAAAGCCCGCGCGGCCACAATATGATCACCAGCGCGCAGCAGTGCAGCCAGGGCGCCGTGCACTGCGGCCATGCCACTAGCAGCTGCAAATCCATCTTCCGCACCCTCGAGCGATGCTATTCGTTCCTCGAACATGCGTACTGTTGGGTTACCGTAGCGGGCGTATATAAATTCATCATCACCAGCCTGCTCAAACCTCACCTCTGCGGATTGCGCGGTGTCATAAACAAAGCCCTGTGTCATGAAAATTGCTTCAGACATTTCTGAATATTGCGAACGACGTGTTCCCGCATGTACCGCTAGGGTACGTTTATCGTGTGTCATTCGAACCTCTTCCAAACACAAAAAAACCCACCGCAAACAGGTGGGGCGGAGATCATATACCCTTAACCCTTTAGCGATTTTTTAAAGTGGCCCGCAATCCGGTAACAAATTGCCACGGGACACAAGTAGAAGTGAGCCACTAGCAGGTCAATACAGAAAATACAGATTTTGTAACTTTTACAGCAATATAATTAATTTA
>JAPKEA010000076.1 GCA_028822275.1 Planktomarina sp.
CAAATAGGATAGGCAACCCACCAATATCCAGGAGTTTCGGAACTATAATAGTGGCATTGCGGGCTCCATATTCTAATTATTGCCCTTTAGAGTTACATTATTTGCGGACACATTTGACGACATATTCGACGCCAAACCTCTGTGCACCTGCGTTAGGATTTGTATTTTACACATTTATTTATGTGGCTTTGTTAACTTTTTTACCAGATGCAATTGACAAACCAAGTTGGCAGACCTGGCTTCCTTTGCTCGCGTTGATTGCCACGATGGCAGCAGGTTGGCTTTCACGATTTTGGGGTACTTGCAGAATCTCACTTTGTGGGTTCTCTTTAACTATTGGTGGTGGATTGGCAGTGTTGTTTGGTTTGGATATTGCTGTCTGGGTTATGTTTGTTGGGTTAGGATTTATCCCAGCGGCCCAATTTGCGATGATCGCAGAGCTAAATGGATCTGAGGGCGAACGAGCAAAAGCCGCAGGCGCAATCGCGCAAATGGGTAATATTGGCACTGCCAGCGGTACGCCAGTTTTTGCAGTTCTGTTAATATGGGGTGGTGCGAGTTGGATATTTTTTTCAATTATTGTCGCTGCCTGCCTCGGATATGTGACGGTTTGGTTCTACTCGCGACAGATATCTCCAGTTACCTAGAATAAATATTTAAAATTAGAACTCAATACAAAGGTTCACATAATGTTCTCATTTTTTAATTGGTCCTACTAACACTTAACACTATGTTATTATTAAACACTGAGGTCAAAAATGGTTGAACTAACTAAAATCGAAGTTCGCGGTGCTCGTGAGCATAATCTAAAGAACATTGACGTCGATATTCCACGTGATCAGTTGGTGGTTATTACAGGCCTGTCAGGATCTGGAAAGTCGTCATTGGCATTTGACACGATTTATGCCGAAGGACAGCGTAGATACGTTGAAAGCTTATCTGCTTATGCTCGGCAATTCCTTGATATGATGGAAAAACCTGATGTGGACCATATCAGCGGTCTTAGTCCTGCTATTTCAATAGAACAGAAAACCACATCAAAAAATCCTCGTTCGACTGTAGGAACGGTGACAGAGATCTACGACTACTTGCGTTTGTTTTTTGCACGTGTTGGTACACCTTTTTCGCCAGCCACTGGATTACCTATCGAGGCGCAGCAAGTTCAAGACATGGTTGATCGTGTAATGAAGATGGATGACGGAACGCGTGGCTATCTTTTGGCCCCAATCGTACGAGATCGAAAAGGTGAATATAAGAAGGAGTTTATAGAACTTCGCAAACAAGGCTTTCAACGGATTAAAGTTGATGGTGAGTTTTACGACCTTGATGAACCACCGACGTTGGATAAAAAATTTAGGCACGATATCGACGTTGTCGTGGACCGGATTGTTGTGCGGGAGGGCGTGGAGACTCGTCTTGCAGATAGCTTTAGAACAGCTTTGGACTTAGCAGACGGGATTACAGTTCTTGAAACAGCCCCGTCTAAGGGTGAGCCAGAACGTTTTACATTCAGTGAAAAATTTGCCTGTCCGGTTTCTGGCTTTACGATTCCAGAGATTGAGCCACGTCTATTCTCGTTTAATGCTCCATTTGGAGCTTGCCCTGATTGCGATGGACTTGGTGTTGAATTGTTCTTTGACGAGCGCTTGGTGGTTCCGGATCAAACTCTAAAAATATATGACGGAGCTTTAGCGCCATGGCGTAAAGGTAAATCGCCCTATTTTTTGCAAACAATTGAAGCAATTGCGAAGCAGTACAAATTTGATAAGTCTGCCAGGTGGAAAGACCTTTCTGAAATGGTTCAGAAAGTCTTTCTGTGGGGCTCTGGTGATGATGAAATTCTATTTAGATACGATGAGGGTGGGCGAGTTTATCAAGTGTCTCGGACGTTTGAGGGGGTAATTCCCAACATGGAACGTCGTTACCGCGAAACAGATAGTAACTGGGTACGGGAAGAGTTTGAGCGTTATCAAAATAAACGTTCATGCGGAACTTGCGGTAGTTACCGTCTGCGCCCCGAGGCGTTGGCTGTGAAAATAGCGGGTCTTCACGCTGGTCAAGTGGTTCAGATGTCAATCAAGGAGGCATTTGATTGGTGCCAATCTGTACCATCCCAATTGGGTAAACAAAAACTTGCCATTGCCGGTCCAATTTTGAAGGAAATCCGTGAGCGTCTTGGGTTTCTGAATAATGTAGGCCTTGAATATCTGACTTTAGCTCGTAATTCCGGCACTCTTTCCGGTGGTGAAAGTCAACGAATTCGTTTGGCCAGTCAAATTGGGTCAGGCTTGCAAGGTGTGCTTTATGTGCTTGATGAGCCAAGCATCGGTTTACATCAGCGTGATAATAACCGGCTGCTAACAACACTCAAAAACCTTCGTGATCAAGGAAATACAGTGATTGTCGTTGAACATGATGAAGAGGCAATACGAGCGGCCGATTTTGTTTTCGACATTGGTCCTGGAGCAGGTGTGCATGGTGGCGAAGTCGTGGCGTGTGGGACGCCAGATGAGATCATTGCAAACCCCAAATCTGTTACAGGAGATTATCTCGCAGGACGGCGTGCAATTGAAGTGCCGAGCAAAAGACGTACAGGCAATAAAAAGAAAGTCACAGTTTCTAAGGCTAGTGGTAATAATTTACAAAACGTGACTGTTGATTTTCCATTAGGACAATTTGTTTGTGTCACCGGTGTATCTGGCGGCGGTAAATCTACTTTGACAATTGAGACCCTGTTTAAGACAGCATCAATGAGACTTAACGGCGCGCGGCAGACACCTGCACCTTGTGAGACTGTTAAAGGGCTAGAGCATCTAGATAAGGTTATCGATATAGATCAAAGGCCGATTGGCCGTACACCACGATCTAACCCTGCGACTTATACAGGGGCTTTCACTCCTATTCGTGACTGGTTCTCTAGCTTACCAGAGTCCAAAGCTCGTGGCTACAAACCCGGCCGGTTCTCTTTCAACGTCAAAGGAGGGCGCTGTGAAGCCTGTCAGGGCGATGGTGTTATCAAAATTGAGATGCACTTCTTGTCTGATGTTTATGTGGAGTGTGAGACCTGTAAGGGAGCACGTTACAACCGTGAAACTTTGGAGGTTAAATTTAAAGGAAATTCAATTGCTGATGTTTTGGATATGACGGTTGAAGTTGCTCAAGATTTTTTCAAAGCGGTTCCTTCAATTCGTGATAAGATGGATGCTCTGATGCGTGTCGGTTTAGGTTACATAAAGGTGGGCCAACAAGCCACAACTTTGTCTGGTGGTGAAGCTCAACGTGTTAAGCTGTCTAAAGAGCTTTCAAAACGCAGCACTGGCCGAACACTTTATATTCTGGATGAACCGACTACTGGTTTGCATTTTGAAGATGTTCGCAAACTATTAGAAGTTCTTCATGAGTTGGTGGATCAGGGTAATAGTGTGATTGTCATTGAACATAATTTGGATGTCGTGAAAACCGCTGACTATATTATCGATATTGGTCCTGAAGGCGGTGACGGCGGCGGTTACGTGGTGGCTAAAGGGACCCCTGAGTTTGTTGCAGAAGTGGAAGCCAGCCACACTGGAAAATACCTGAAGGACATTCTTGCCATAAAAACTTTTGTAAGTGCTTAAATTATTAAGCTCTCTAAAAGCTGTACATAAATGTTCAAGACTGCACTGGCGGTTTGCACAAAACTTGGTCTAGTAAAATCTGGACGCCGGTTGCGTCCAACTGATCAAACTTTGAACAAAGCGTTTCAATTTTGTTCGCACGGCTCACGCCTAAAATAGGGTCTGTGAACAGGTGAAATTTCTGAGATATCTCTGCATCGCTTAAAGGTAGATCAGTGTCGCCACGTGGGGTACGGGGAGCCGCATCGTAGCGTTTACCGTCTTTCATCAGGATGGAGACCTGAGCCCACCGTTTGCCGTCGCTGATCTGAGTTGGGCGCGGATCATCTATCAATTTTATTACTGTGCTTATTCGTAATATATCTGCAGCATGAAGGGCTGAATTTTTCAACTCAGAAACGCCAACTCGCCCCCTAACAATCATGCAAGCAACAGGAAAGGCGATGGAATATGCAAATTCGTCTGGATTTTTAGGTGTATGACCGGCAAGGCGGGTAGCATTGTGAAAGGTTTTGATTTCCACACTGCCGATATCCTCATGTGCCAGATTGTGCTTTGACATTAACTCAGCCGCTGCATCGATGCTAGGATGTGCCCACCTACAACATGGGTAAGGCTTGTAATGCGTGTCACGAACCAATGCCCAGACGTCGCCCAACTCTTCCCAATGAGTTCCCTGACATGTTAGCGCAGGGGCGCCTGTAAAGTGGTTGATCGCCAAATAACCTGCTGTCACCCCCGTCGGTGAACCCCATCCAACACCATCGCGCACCATTGTTGGGTAATCGATACAACGCATCATTTGACTGCGTGGACCGTGATATTCCCCAATGCCTGCAGCTTCATGGATAATTTCTGCAGTCCCTCCAAGAACGCGTGCAGTCATCGCAGCTACGCCGACGGCGGTCCAAGCCCCTGATGTATGGTAGTCTTCGCAGGTATCATGTTGTGTTAGGCCTGCGCGATAGGAAACCTCATAGGCTAGAGCCAAGTATGTTGCTAAATCTTGCCCCATCAGACTGCGGCCATCCGCTAAAGCAAAAAGTGCGGGAAAAATGGCGGATCCTGCATGTCCTTTGCAAGGTGTAGTGCCATCATGAGCGTCTACGCTGTCAATTGAGATAGCACCAGCCATTGCGGCACCTGCTTCGCTCGTGACGTTGCCATCAAATAGGCAGCGCGCACTGGATATTTTAGTAGGACCAAACATGTCCCTTGCGGCACGTGTTCCAATCCTTGCCATCTTGGACTGAGATCCAATTGCCGCAACGCCAATTGTGTCAAGCAAAGATCGGCGAAGAACTTTTAAAACCTTCTCTGGAAGAGCCTCAAATTGGAGCTCGGCTGCGAAATCTTTCATTAACATGTTGGACCTTACTTTCGCGTCCTATTCTCAAAACGTTGCAACATGGCAGAGAAATCTCGACCTGCACCATCTTCGTACTCCACAAATGCTTCATAGAGCGCAGTTGCTGCGGCTCCCATTGGTGTGTCTGCATCTGCTTCAGTGGCTGCTTGCTGTGATAATCTTAGATCTTTCAGCATTAAGTCTGCTGAAAAACCGGGGCGGTAATCGTTATCAGCAGGGCTTGAAGGGCCAATGCCTGGTGCCGGGCAATAGGCATTCATAGTCCAAGAATAGCCTGAAGATGTGCTCACCACATCAAACATGGCTTGACGGTCAAGACCAAGTTTGTCTGCTAAAGCGAAAGCTTCACAGGTTCCAATCATGGTAATGCCTAAAATCATATTATTGCATATTTTTGCAGCTTGCCCATTTCCTGCGGGCCCACAGTGAACAGATTTTTGCCCCATAATTTCAAACAGAGGGCGTGCTTTTCCAAATGCTTTATCAGACCCACCAACCATGAACGTCAAGCTTCCAGCAACGGCACCTGCCACACCACCGGAAACAGGGGCGTCCAGAAACCCTACGCCATGGCCATCAGCCATTTGTGCAATTTCGCGTGCTGATGTTACATCAATGGTAGAGCAATCCAGCAAGATTGAGCCTTGGGCCATGGCTGATAAAACTTCTGCAGCCACTGATTTTGCGATAGTGCCGTTTGGCAACATCGTTATAACCACATCCGCGCCAGCTGCTGCCGCAGCTGCATTTTTAACCTGGGCTACGCCGTCAGGACAGGAATTAGTGATATCAAACCCTAAAACCTCATGTCCTGAAGTCGTTAGGTTTGTAGCCATTGGGCTGCCCATATTTCCCAAACCAATAAATCCAATTTTCATAGTTTTCTCCGATAGATCAAGCTTATACTGCCCGAGGGGCCTCAGCATTGCGCTACTGTCTGGTAAGAGGGTATCGCTAAGCTTATGTTTCCATTTAGGGTTTCTGTCTTTATCTATTACGAGCGCTCGAATCCCCTCGATGAAGTCGCCTTGTTCTGCTGATCGATAAGTAAAGCGGTATTCCATCTCCAAAGCAGCTACTATGTCATTCAGTCCCCGTACTCTGTGGATCATCTCAATAGTAGAAGCCATTGCCAATGGGCTAGGTTTAGCCAGTTTTTTGAGTGTTTCGGTTGAAAATACGGTGTCTGAATGCTCAAGATCTGTCACAATGTCACTGAGAAAATCACCGCCAAAGGCAGTGTTAACATCGTCCTCTATGTCTAGAAATTTTGGAACACCAGGATCGAAATGTGCGTTTGTAATAGCCTCAAGGTTACCGGTTGAGCACAGAATTTCAATCAGATTTGGCCATTGATTTTGTGGAATGTAGTAATCGGCAAAGCCAATGAAGATGGCATCTGCTGGCCCCATCCGAGTCGCCGTCGTTCCTAGGTATTCACCAAACCGTCCCGGTGCCTGGGCTAATAGTAAAGATCCACCAACATCTGGCACCAGACCTATTGCACACTCGGGCATGGCAATCTGGCTGTTTTCGCAGACAATGCGGTGTGAAACATGGCACCCAAGCCCCACGCCACCCCCCATTGTGAAACCGTGTAGAAAGCTGACAATTGGGATTGGACAAGTCGCTAATTTTGCGTTTAGACGGTACTCATCAGTCCAAAAACGTCGTCCGTACTCAAAATTACCAGTCAATGCAGTCTCATACATGGCTGTAATGTCACCACCCGCACAAAAAGCACGATCTCCGGTTCCATCCAGAATGATAACCAAAATTTTTGGATCATTTTTCCATTGGTCTACATATGTTTCAATTTCTAGACACATATCGTAGGTTATGGCGTTCAAGGCATCTGGGCGATTTAGGGTCAGTCTGCCTGCAGTTCCTTCAATGCGCGCAATAATATCACTCATGTAGAGAGACCCCGGGCGACAATAATACGCATAATCTCATTGGTGCCTTCCAAGATTTGGTGCACTCGTAGATCTCGAACTATTTTTTCGATACCATAATCTGCTAAATACCCATATCCGCCATGGAGTTGCAGGCAATCATTTGCCACTTTACTTCCCATATCTGTCACTAATTTTTTAGCCATGGCGCAGAAGTGGGTTGCGTCTGGCGCATCGTTGTCCAGTTTCCAAGCTGCGTGACGTAAGAAAGTGCGTGCTGATTGTAACTCTATTTCGATGTCAGCAAGCCTAAATTGTAATGCTTGAAACTTATCGATAGTTTTTCCAAAAGCCTTGCGGTCAGCCATGTATGCCCGAGTTTGGTCAAAGGCTTGTTGTGCCGCTCCAAGTGAACATGCGGCGATGTTCAACCGGCCACCGTCCAACCCCGCCATAGCATATGAAAAGCCCTTTCCCTCTTCTCCGAGCAAGTTTTCAATTGGAGTTTTGCATTCATCCATTTGAACTTGCCGTGTGGGTTGCGAACGCCATCCCATTTTGTCTTCTAGGCCACCGAAGGTTAACCCCACTGCGCCATCGTCTACAATCACCGCTGTGATACCTTTGGTATTTTCGTCAGCCATGCGGGTCATGATAATATAGGCGTCAGAATATCCCCCCCCTGAAATGAAAGCTTTTGTTCCTGTGAGTCTGTAATCGGAGTTGTTTTTTTCCGCTTTGGTTTTTAGTGCTGCGGCGTCAGAGCCGGACCCGGGTTCTGTGAGGCAGTAAGAAAAAAAAGTTTCCATGCTTAGTGCTTTAGGTAAGTATTTTTTACGAAGATAGTCTGAGCCAAACTTATCGATCATTGCCGCACACATATTGTGAATGGACAAGAAAGCGGCGACTGAAGGGCAGGCCATCGAAAGGGCTTCAAATACAAGTGTTGCGTCGAGCCTAGTTAGTCCAGACCCGCCATTCTCTTCACAGACATATAAGCCACCAAAACCAAGATCAGCCAATTTTGGCCAAAGTGTTTTTGGAATTTCTCCCGCCGCTTCCCAATCCCGCGCGAATGGAGCGATTTCGGTCGCCCCAAATGTTTTGGCCATGTCAAATATCGCGGCTTGTTCTTCGGAGAGAGCGAAATTCATTTTCACATCCTAAATTCTGTATGGAATAAGTGGGCTAAATCTTAATGTCATACTCCATTTTTTTTAATTTACTCTTTAGGTGTTTGCATCACCGAAGAGGGCCCCAACAGGCCTTAAAATTTAATTCTACTCCATGATAGGGATACTGAATTCACCACCCTCTTTTATGCCGGAAGGCCACCTTGCCGTAACAGTTTTTGTTCGAGTATAAAACTTAAATGCATCGGGTCCGTGCTGATTTAAGTCGCCAAAAACTGATTTTTTCCAACCGCCAAAGGTATGGTAAGCTAAAGGTACCGGGATTGGTACGTTAATGCCGACCATGCCGACGTTGATGCGGTTTGCGAAATCCCGCGCCGTATCGCCGTCACGTGTATAAATAGCAGTTCCATTGCCGTATTCATGATCCATTGCTAACCCAATTGCCTCTTCATACGTCTCAGCGCGTACTGTTGAAAGCACTGGGCCGAAGATCTCATACTTATAGATGTCCATGTCTTTTGTAACATTATCGAATAAATGAGCTCCAACAAAGAAACCATCTTCGTATCCCTGAAGGTTAAAACCACGACCATCGACGACTAATTTTGCGCCCTGATCTATGCCGGTTTGAACTAAACGCTCAATGTTGGCTTTAGCAGCAGCTGTTACAACCGGGCCATAGTCAACATCATTACCGGATGTATACGGACCAACTTTCAGGGCTTCAACTCGTGGAATTAACTTCTCGATCAAACGATCTGCAGTGTCTTTGCCCACTGGAACTGCGACTGAAATAGCCATACATCTTTCGCCAGCCGCACCGTATCCTGCACCGACCAGCGCATCAGCTGCTTGATCCATGTCAGCGTCCGGCATAATGATCATATGGTTTTTAGCACCACCAAAACATTGTACTCGTTTACCCTGTCCACAGCCTGTCGCGTAGATATATTCCGC
>JAPKEA010000077.1 GCA_028822275.1 Planktomarina sp.
ATCGCAGATCATAAAATCAACAGGATTGATGAGCTGCTGCCATGGAACTATCAGGGATGAAAGCGGTGCTTACGCAGTAGGAATCCCAAATCGGACTCTTCTGACCCAACCAATCCACTAGCGCAGGGGGACGGCACCCAATTGCGCTATAAGTCCTGAGCCTAATTTTAGGGGGATTACCCCTTGTATGTTTACAAAACGACTACCTCAGGCGCCTCTTCTTTTGGGGCTGCTCAAGGGATGCAAAATTCTGCTATTTCAATATCAAATTCTCACCTCAATGCTAAAAAACAGATCAATAAAACTGAAAATAGTCCAGAGTTTCCTTAATCCTGTTATAAATTGTCAGTGTTCTGACAAACGATGGGATTTAATTCATTGATCATCTTGGTGACGTCCTATCGAAATTGTAACCACGCCAGTCTCTACTCCATCGGGTGCTTGCGCTATTTCAATCCTTTTGCCAACAATTTGTATTGTTTGCATTGTTCCATCAAACGCTTTTACAAACCCTTTTGCCCGAACGAGCTCAGAGTTTTCCAGAATCAGTCGTTCAGCAAACTCAGCGGGGTCCACTAGCATGTCGGGAACGTTTAAACTGGTGCGAAAATTTCTAGGTTGGTGGGGGGCTAATGCCGCATTGATTTTTTTTGTTTGCCGGTCAAAATCACGGAGCAGAACAACCGGGGAAACCATGGAGCGATTTGTTTCGATAATGGGTGTTTTATAAGCTATTTCATTTAGCCAGTTTAGCGTCATTTTTCGATTTTCTCTGGATATCAGATCGACTTTGTTGAGCAGAATGATGTCAGCATCTTCCAACTGCCTAAGGATAGTGTCACTCATATATTTATCTTTGGACCGATCGTGAATATTTTCTGCATCTGCAAGAACTATGATCCCGTCCATTGAAAAGCCGTTCAGCAGCGAAATTGAACTTGCGATAGCGGCAGGTAGTGCCACGCCGCTAGCTTCCAGAATGATGTGATCTGGTCGTGGATCCATTTTTGCCATATCCAGCATGGCCATAATGAGATCATTGCCAAAACTGCAGCAAACGCATCCGCCTGCAAGGCTGATGATGTCGTCGTCCTGAGCTTCGATCAGATCGGCGTCGATTTGAAGGTCGCCAAATTCATTGACCAAAATAGCAAGGCGTTTACCGTCAGCATTGCGCAACAGATGATTGACCAGCGTAGTTTTTCCCGAACCTAGATAACCGCCAATTACTGTTACTGGCGTGGCCAGAGTCTTTGACATCAAAGATCCACCGCTGGAAATAGGCGACCACCTTGCACAGTTCCCCACACCTTAACATCTTTAAGTTTGGTAGGATCTGCTTTTTCTGGATCATCCTCCAAAATCGCAAAGTCAGCGCGTTTTCCAGTTTCGATAGAACCAATCTCACCATCTAGCTTCAGCGTATAGGCTGCGCCCATTGTGATGGCGTAGAGAGCTTCATCAATGTTAATTTTCTCTTCCTCACCTTGGGTGCGACCTGAAGCGGTCAATCTATTGATAGCGCACCAAGCAGTAAAGAGAGGCCCAAGAGGCGTAATCGGTGCATCCGAATGGATGGCCAGAGGAACCCTATTCTTGAGGGCGGTAGCGCAGGCATTCATACGCGTTGCTCGCTCCGGACCTACGGTGAGATTGTAATGTTCATCACCCCAATAGAAATGATGGTTGGCAAAAAGATTAACACACATACCCAGTTTTGCCATTCTGCGGAACTGCGCGCTATCGGCAAGCTGGCAGTGTTGTAGAGTGAAACGGTGATCTGGCGATGGGTTTTTGAGAAGACCTTCTTCCATACAATCAAGGACGAGTTCAGTAGCCTCATCTCCATTCGTATGAGTGCGAATATGCAGCCCTTTCTCAAGGCTCGTATTTATGATGTGCCGCAGATGCTCGGGGGAAATATACCACAGCCCATTCGGCGCGCCATTATGATACCCAGGCCAGCGGATACGTGCTGAAAATCCTTGAATGGAGCCATCAACGACGACTTTTATCATACCAAGTCGCAGTCGGTCTGTGCTTTGTGTTTTCAACTTGAGAGCATGATCAATCAACTCATTTGGTGTGACACCGTGGTGAAATCTCAAAGATACTATGCGTGTGGGGTAGTTCTTACGCGCTGTGACTTTTAGCATCATGTTGACCGCTTCTTCCGGCAATCTTGCTGCAAGGTCGGTCGCAGTTGTAACCCCAGAGCGCACGCAGAGTTTGGCAAAATCAATTATTCCCTGTTCATCACAAGCAAGCGTGTCTCGATCGAAACCAACATGAATACCCACGGGCGTCATCACATCTGGCCCCTTAAGCTCGCCAGTCGGTAGACCATCTCTTCCCAGAGGTACGCCAGGGTTGTTGATCCCTGCTTTCAATAATCCGGCGAGTTCGAGCGCTTTGGAATTGACGTTTAAAATATGTCCCGAAGCGTGCATGATTCCGATGGGGCGTGTAGTCGAAACGCGATCAAGATCTTCGCGTGTTACACGTTCATTGTTGAAGTAGATCGGGTCAAGTGACCATGCTGATAATGGCGAATTGGTATCATTGATTAATGCGTCGGCTTCCATCAGACGTTTAATAACGGCATCAATATCTTTAACACCGTCCCAGATTTTTCCATGTGGGTCCATACGGTCGAAAAAACCAACATAGGCGTATTTCCACAATGTACCTTCCATTGCGTGGGAATGCCCTTCAACCAGGCCGGGCATCATTACTTTGTTTTTAAAATTTTCATCAAGCGTATAATCACCCCAGCTTTCGAGTTCCTGCAATGAACCGACGCCCAAAATATGACCGTCTCGTACGG
This sequence comes from Planktomarina sp., assembly GCA_028822275.1. Classification (GTDB taxonomy): domain Bacteria; phylum Pseudomonadota; class Alphaproteobacteria; order Rhodobacterales; family Rhodobacteraceae; genus Planktomarina. The sequence goes on from JAPKEA010000077.1 coordinate 2,828, forward strand.
CAACATGAGTGGCCTGCGGACGAGACGGATTCATGGTGATAATTTTGCGCGCACTAAATATTGTCGTCATTAGAGTGTCCCCCTACTTTGAAAATGGTCTTGTCGTTCCAACAAAAGCATGATTGAATTTATATGTGAAGCGAAGGTTGAAAAATAGTTGACCGCGCTTTGAAGATTAATTGGGAGGAAATTATGAAGAAAATTATCAAAAACGTAGCAGCAGCTACAGCAGTACTAACAGTGATATCTGGTTTTGCAACAGCGCAGGAGCCTAAAAAGGGCGGCACGCTGACGATGGCTATCCAGCAGACACCAAGGCATCTAAATCCTGCTGTTCAATCGGGAACAGCGACGGGGCAACCTGGAACACAACTTTTTGCGTCCTTACTGCGTTATGACGATGGTTGGTCACCGCAGCCCTATCTTGCCAAATCTTGGGAGGTTTCGGATGACGGGCTGTCCGTGACCGTCCATCTTGTTACGGGTGCGACTTTCCATGACGGCAAGCCGATCACATCTGAAGATGTTGCTTTTTCAATTGATACTGTGAAAGAAAACCATCCATTCAAATCGATGTTTGCACCAGTGGAAAGTGTTGAAACGCCTGATGCAAACACAGCAATTATCAAACTTTCCAAACCCCACCCAGCGCTGCTACTTGCGATGTCTTCGCAATTGCTTTCCATTATTCCAAAGCACGTTTACGGTGATGGGCAGGATCCAAAAAAACATCCTCAGAATTCTGAAAACGTTGTCGGTTCGGGGCCCTTTAAACTGGTTGAATTCAAACGTGACCAGCACGTCATTCTAGAACGGTATGACGGTTACTTCTTGGAGGGTCTCCCGCTTCTCGACAAAATCGTAATGCGTATTATCCAAGATGGATCCGCACGTACTATTGCGCTCGAGAATGGCGAACTGATGGTATCGGGCTTTGAACAAAACCCGCGTGACCTTAACCGGATGAAAAAAAATGCAGACCTCGATGTTTCAAACGCAGGTTACGCCGCTATTGGGCCGGTTAACTGGCTCGCGTTCAACACAAAAGATGGCAAGACGGCAGACGTAAAAGTCCGCCAGGCCATTGCCTATGCGATCGATCGTGATTTTATTCTCAAAGCCTTGATGCGAGGAACAATCGGACCAGCAAAAACCGGCATACATCCCGGTAGCCCGTTTTATAATGATAATGTCGAAGCGTATGATCTTGATTTAGTTAAGGCCAACAAAATTCTCGATGACGCAGGCTATAAGAAAGACGGAGATGGAACTCGGTTCTCTCTTTCTCTTGATTATGGATGGCCAACAATGAAGCCATTTGCTGAATATATGAAACCTGCTTTGAAAAAAGTTGGCATCGATGTGATCATACGTTCGTCCGCTGACTTCCCAACATGGGCGAAGCGAATTTCAACTCATGACTTTGAAATGACTATGGACAACGTATTCAATTGGGGTGACCCAGTTATTGGTGTTCACCGAACTTATAACAGTAAGAACATCAAAAAAGGCGTCATTTGGTCAAACACCCAGCAATATTCAAATGCGCGGGTTGATGAATTGATGGATCTTGCAGGTGCTACCAACGATATTGAAGAGCGTAAAAAATATTATACTGAGTTTCAGGAAATTCTTGCGAAGGAATTGCCACTTTATCCGCTCTTCCCATCTCCTTATCATACGGTATCCAACAAAAAAGTTATGAACGCTCCAAATTCAATTTGGGGTACCTCCAGCCCGTTGGATAAGGTTTGGATCAAATAGCACTTGTCATTAAAAATCGAAGCCGCAGCAAAAAGTTTGCGGCTTCCTATTTTGGAATTTAGATGGCAATTTTCATCATAATACTGCAACGCATTTTTTATGCGGTGATGCTGTTGGTTGCCGTTTTGGTACTCAACTTTTCAATGTTGCATCTGGCACCTGGTGACATCGCCGACACGATTGCGCAGGCATCGGGGGGTGCTGATGCCGAGGTAATGGAACAAATCCGTAAAGACTACGGTTTGGACCAACCGTTTATTGTTCAACTGGGCCAATATATCGGGAAAGTCCTGTCTTTCGATCTGGGGCATTCGTTTTTCTACAACCAACCGGTCACAACCCTGATCTACGAAAAAATTCCTGCAACCTTATTGCTAGTCGTTACCGCTCAAATATTTGCTTTGGTAGTTGGTATACTGTTGGGTATCTTTTCAGCACGCAACCCCAACGGACTATTGAGCCATTTTGTCACTTTCACTGCATTGTTTGGCTATGCGGCGCCGGTATTTTGGACAGGCATTTTGCTGCTCATTACCTTCTCGCTAAATATACGACTCTTTCCTTCAGGCGGCATGATAGATGTAACAGTCGAAGGCGGCATTTTTGCCCATGCTTGGGACTTGTTCAGGCATATGGTGTTGCCAGTCTTTACCTTATCTACCATTTTTCTTGCACTTTATTCGCGTCTCTGCCGGGCAAGCATGATGGAAGTATTAGGATCAGATTTTATTCGCACAGCAAAAGCTAAAGGCCTTTCTGAAAATGAAATTATCTACAAACATGCTTTGAAAAATTCGCTTTCTCCAGTTGTCACTCTGGCAGGCATTCAGTTTTCTGCAGTGGTTTCCGGTGCGGTTTTGGTTGAAGCCGTCTTCTCGTGGCCAGGCCTTGGAAGTCTCGCCCTGCAATCCATCATTGCCCGCGACACGCCCACCATACTTGGAATTTTGTTTTTTTCCGCCTTGGTCGTGATCGTTGGTAATTTAATAACAGACATGATCTTGCGTTTGATTGATCCGCGCGTCGGGAGCAAGGGATGAATGAACAACAGAACTTTGTCGAATTAGCACGGTCACCCTTTTCGGAAGCATTTGAAATGTTTCGAAAAAACCACGCAGCGGTGGTTGGGCTCGGCGTCCTTGTTTTGATCGTACTAGGCGGTGTTGCCGGGCCATATCTATATGTTGGCGACCCGTTTGAAATGGTCTGGGCACCAACTACGCCCCCTGGCGAAGATGGCTATTTTCTTGGTACCGATTATCTGGGCCGCGATATGGTTTCTATGCTGATCCATGGTGCGAGGGTTTCTATCACCATCGGAATATCGGCGGCTTTGTTGACCGTGTTTATTGGTATCACTGTTGGTTCATTGGCTGGATTCTACAAAGGCTGGATCGAGGACGTATTGATGCGGATTACTGAATTTTTTCAAGTTCTCCCAACCCTTCTTTTCTCCATGGTTATTGTCGCATTGTTTGGCGCTTCCCTACAAATGATCACGCTGGCAATTGGGCTGGTGAGTTGGCCCGCAGTTGCCCGTATCACCCGATCCGAGTTTCTGCGGATTCGTGAATTGGAATACGTGACTGCTGCCCGCGCTTCAGGCGTCTCCAACCTGAAGCTAATATTTAAAGTCATCCTACCAAACGCCTTGCCCCCCATCATTGTGCAGGCCGCACTGATGGTCGGTTCCGCAATCTTGTTTGAGGCAGGCCTAAGTTTCTTGGGTCTCACTGATCCCAACATTATTTCATGGGGACAAATTATTGGATCAAACAGGCCATATATTTTGGATGCTAGTTATACGGTTACAGTCCCTGGGGTAGCAATTTTCGTTACGGTGCTTGCCATTTCGCTAGTCGGCGATGGCTTGAACGACGCGCTTAATCCGAAGTTGAGGCAGCGCTGATGCCACCGCTTCTTAAAATCGAAAACCTTCGTATCGAATTGACAACCCGTGATGGTGTCGCGCCAGTGATCGATGATTTGTCACTAGAATTAAACGCCGGTGATACACTTAGTTTTGTTGGCGAATCTGGTTGTGGGAAATCTATGACTGCATTGGGAATCATGGGTCTCTTACCCGAAAAGGTTGGCCGCATTGCATCCGGCACCGTAATGTTCAATGGAGAGAATTTGACCAAGGCAAGCGATGTTCGGTTGCGTGAAATTCGTGGTAATGACATTTCGATGATTTTTCAGGAACCAATGACATCACTCAATCCAGTCTTCACAATTGGTGAGCAGATTGCTGAGGTCTTGCGGCGGCACCAAAACCTGGGAAAAAATGCAGCATGGAACAAAGCCATCGAATTGTTGGATGCGGTTCGAATTCCCAACCCAAAAGCTCGAGCGTCATATTACCCCCACCAAATGTCTGGTGGTCAACGCCAACGGGTCATGATTGCAATTGCGCTAGCCTGCGAACCCAAAATTCTCATCGCTGATGAACCGACGACTGCATTGGATGTAACAGTACAAGCGCAGATATTTGATCTTCTACGTGGCCTAGGAAGAGAGACAGGAACGGCTACCATTCTCATTACACACGATATGGGCTCAGTTGCTGAAATGGCAGAACATATGATCGTAATGTATGCAGGCCGCAAAGTGGAAGACGGGCCAGTGGAACAAATTATCAGGCGTCCACGCCATCCTTACACAAAGGGTCTAATTTCATGCGTTCCGCACCTCATGGCTACGCTCACCGATGATCGGCCTGAACTAACCGAAATTGGTGGCATCGTTCCGAGCCTGCGTGAATTTGGCCACGACAAGTGCCTTTTTGCTTCACGCTGTGATCTAGCCGACGACAAGTGCCGAAGTAAAAGGCCGCCAGAGTTGCACTTTAACAGCGAGCAAAGTTCCGCCTGCTGGCATGCGAAAGAACTTTAATCATGGCCAACGATAAATCACTCCTCAAAGTTGATAATCTAACCGTGCGCTTTCCCGTCAAGCACGGGAGCCTGTTTTCCCAAAAATCATATCTCTATGCAGTTGATGATATTTCGTTTGAGATCAAAAGAGGTGAGACACTCGCTATCGTGGGGGAAAGCGGTTCGGGAAAAACAACCGCTGCTCTTGCCGTTGCAAGGCTGGTTACCGCCCAAGAAGGCAAAGTCGATTTGGCTGGGCATAATTTTTTTGAGCTGGAGGGAGAAGATCTGCGCAAGGCTCGTGCCAAGGTCCAGTTCATCTTTCAGGATCCATACGCAAGCTTAAACCCACGGCTGCGTGCAGAGGCAATTGTCCGAGAGCCCTTGGACAGCCTCGATGCTGGTCCACCTTCAAAGCGACAGGAAAAGATCAACGAATTATTTAAAGCGGTTGGTCTGCGCTCGGAACAGCAACGGTTGTTTCCGCATCAATTTTCTGGTGGCCAAAGACAACGAATTGGTATTGCGCGTGCACTCGCTACGCAGCCTGAACTGATCATATGCGATGAACCTGTTTCGGCATTGGATGTCGCGGTTCAGGCACAAATTCTGAATTTGTTACGCAAACTGCAAAAAAACTTTAGCCTGACATATCTGTTCATTTCCCATGATCTGGGTGTTGTACAGCACATGTGTGATTCAGTTGCTGTTATGTACATGGGTAAAATCGTCGAGCAGGCAGATCGCAAAAGCCTGTTCAACAATCCACAACACCCCTACACTCAAGCCCTACTTTCAGCGGTACCTTCGGTGGATAAGAAGCGACGCGAAGAGACAACACGTATTTTGATCCCCGGTGACCCGCCCGACCCTATCAACCCACCAAAAGGGTGTCGCTTTGCAAACCGTTGCCCAGTAGTGGAACCAAGATGTAGCGAAAGCCAACCTGCATTGAAGCTAATAGCCAATAGCCATACGGTGGCCTGTCATCGAGTTTGAAAATGAACTTCTATCTCTGAGGTTTTGAAATAGTGGTCCATCACAGTCACGTTTTGCAGCAACATGGACTTGCCACGTTTTAGTTCTGGTTTTTTTTGAACAATGTTTGCTCTAGTTGAGTTAAGAAATGGAAAGTTGATACGCTGAAGCGTCTCCCCGTGATACGTTCCGCATCGCAACCACAACTGGCCTAAAGCGTTTTTAGGTGTTCAGTCCCGGCATCCGTTGGATCGGATTTAGGATGAATCGATCTGGCTCGGATGTTCAGGTTTCGCAGATGTAGTCGTAAGGTATCAGTCCGGTGAGTGTCTTGAAGCGGCGTGCGTAATTGTAGGCATCAAGGAAGTCGCATAGATTTCTACGGTGCTGATCGTGAATGTCATAGTGATAACGTTTCACGGTCGCCTGCTTGATTGTGGTGTTCATCTGCCCGACTTGTCCATTCGTCCATGGATGGTTTGGCTTGGTTAGGCGGTGTTCGATCCCGTTTGTGGCGC
>JAPKEA010000517.1 GCA_028822275.1 Planktomarina sp.
AGAAGCCGCACGTTCCAATAGGATGTTCCGCGTGCCCCAAGGTGTCCCAAAATTTTTGGATTCTTTGGCCCCAACCATTTGGCGCCAAGTGCCGTCAATGCACCAGTGCGCATGTCCGTGATTCCAGAAGCATCAATAATCGCTTTTGGTGCACCAGTGCGTGGGCAGAAAAGATTGAGAATAGCCAGCTCGGAAGGCAACCCTCTTTTGTAGTTATCAACAAAGTCACCAACGACTTTGACGCCAGCATAATTCAAGTTCGCGACGTAGCCGCGTAACACATTGAAATGGCCATTAAACGCTGTGTCAGGCACCAGATGCATCCGAGGTTCGATTACTGTTTTACCCTGGCCAGCCGCAATTAGACCTTGCTCAACAGCGGCCAAAATTTCATCATTAGAGAGTGCAACCTTGTCGATTTCTGGCTTGCCCAGATATTCAATTTCCATTTTTGCCATGATATTCTATCCTTCAAAATTCTTAATCGAAGTTTACGTTTCACTTAATGGTGCATTCAGAAGTCTGTTAGTAGCCGTTGGGTTACTCAGATCAAGCCCTGTGAGCGTAGCGCCCATGGCGCCAGTTTTTTGGGTCAAAGTCACGCGATGCTCCTATAGGATCCTACATTATCTCCACCAGTAAAATTACGTTGGTTTGATCGTGGACTTCAACCGAAAAAATTATAGTGGATCATAAGAAAAATAGGGCTCTGTAAGAGAAAACTGCTTGAGACGGGTAGGGCACTTAGTAACATTGCCTGTTACTTCAAAACTAGGCTCCATTTACGCTGCCTGGCTACCTTGGTCCGCTAAATGCGCAAACAGGGGCTAATCATGGGGTTAGGTTGAGCGTGTTGGGCCGCAGTCACGCCACCTCTATTCAAGTACCAATTTCAAGATGCCGCTGCTCTAGCTGAGTGGCGTCAATTGGTTAGCGTATAGATTTAGGTTGTGCCAGAAATCTCGATGCGTGTTCTTATTTGTCTAATAGCTCCGTCCTTTCAGTTGCAACTCGCTCCAACAGCCCCAAAATCCTCTGAGTCGTTTTTTTTATGAGTTTTCCATGCGGACAGATTGCGACATAGGAATACTTCATCGGAAGGCTAACATCGGACGGCAGGATCAGACGTCCGTCGTCGATATCATTTTGCAACAAAACCTTAGGGGCTAAAGCCATCCCAAGCCCGTGCCGCGCCGCTGCAATCACAAGGGACGTATCGCTGAAAGAAATTGTTGATGCATCTCCAAGGCCTTTGGGGCTTTTAGTTGAGGTAAACCAATCATCCCAAGTTGGCTCGGATGCATAGGCCGGACCCCAGCGGTTTTGCAAAAAGTACTTTGCCGGAACGGCACCAAATGTTCTATCGTCACAGCCATAGCGATCCCAAAATCCAGGGCTGCATGTTGGCGTGGCAACATCGGTAAAAATCTCGGTTCGGTAATATTCTTTATAGTATCTGGCGTCATAGGTCAGCCGCAGATCGACGCCGCCTTGTTCAAATTCAATCGGATCGTTTTCAACCCGAATATCAAGCGAAACACCCAGCGCCTCAATCAACTGCTGCAATTTTGGCAGCAGCCACAGCTCTGATAAACCTGGCAGTACACTGTTCTCGAAATAACCGGGTTTACTGCTTTTATTTAACTTCTCAGCTGTACGGGACAATTGCTGCAAAGCTGCCGCAACATCGGGATAAATCGCCTCACCTGCGTCGGTCAGGGAAATCTTGTTGCCAAGCCGTAAGAAAAGCTCTTTTCCGTAATAGGATTCAAGGTTTTTCACCTGCAGGCTGACAGCGGCGGAACTCACCCCAAGTTCCTTGCCTGCTAAAACAAATCCACCACATCTTGCGGCGCATTCAAAGGATCGCAATGCATTCAGGGGCAAATGTTCGGACATACAGACTCCATTTTTTCTTATGATACCCAATAATTATTTTAGTTGCTACAGGGACCAGTTTGTTTTTTCTAGTTGGGAAAAAGGAAAGCCAAAAAATGCACGATATTCTGGATCTTGATCGCTTCCCAATTGATCAACCCGACACACCAGAATACGCCGCCCTTGTGGCACAGTGCCAAATGGCCCTCGTCAAGGATGGCATGTATAATCTTGTAGGTTTTCTGCGACTGGAGCATGCCCAGTCGGCTGCTGACGCGCTCAAGCCCAAGATTGCCAGCAAAAGCTTCACCCACAACCGCCAGCATAACATCTACTTTAATAAAGAGCTGGCGTACCTCCCTGCTGACCATCCTGCGCT
>JAPKEA010000518.1 GCA_028822275.1 Planktomarina sp.
GAGCCAGAGAGACCCATAATAACTTCAATATTCTTATTTGCTAGATCAAGGTTAATATTACTCAACCCAAGGACATGTTGATGCTCCTTAAGGAGATCATCTTTTCCCATTCCGTTGTCAACATACTTTATGACAGAGTCTGCTTTAGGTCCAAAAATCTTAGTTAAATTTGAAATTTTGATTTTTATATCCTGCGTCATAGCACATCTCCAGAGCGGTGTTTTTGAATCCGAGTACCAAACGCTTGAGAAACTCTATCAAATATTACTGCTAGAGCAACAATTGCAAGTCCATTTAGAGTGCCCATTGATAAGTATTGGTTTTGAACAGCCTGAAGCACTGGAAGTCCAAGTCCTGCCACTCCAATCATTGAAGCAATAACAACCATCGCTAGAGCCATCATAATAGTCTGATTTATCCCAGCAAAAATATTTGGCAGAGCAAGTGGAATTTGTACCATAAATAATCGCTGCCTATACGTGGCACCAAATGCATCTGCTGCCTCCATGGCTTCTTTATCAACTAACCGTATACCTAAATTTGTTAGTCTCACAATAGGCGGCATAGCGTAAATACAAACTGCAATTAATCCAGGCACCTTGCCAATACCTAACATCATAACAACAGGTATAAGATACACAAAGGGAGGAATTGTTTGCATAATATCCAGTACTGGAGTTATCCACGATTGCGCTCTTTCGGACTTTGACATCCATACTCCAAGTGGCATGCCTAAAGTCAAACATAGAAGAGTTGCAGCTGAAATCATTGTCACAGTTGATATCATGGGATCCCACATATCAAGAAATCCAATTGCAAAGAATGCAAGCATAACTGAAATTGAGACCTTAATACTTCGTGCGCCAAGCCAAGCCAGAATACCTGCTACCGCAAGAAAAACCGGCCATGGTGTGGACAATAATAATCTTTCCAACCAAACCAAAAAAAACATTAACGGATCAAAGAATGCTTCAATGTTGCTCCCAAACTCTCTTGTAAAGTCTTTAAAGGCAGCATCAACACAGTTACGAGAGCTCATCATCACGTCACCTGGAATTGATATCACATTATTAACAAATAGAGTAAAGTCTGAAGTAGTTATTGATTCACCAACTCGTGTACTCATAGAGGAAAAATACTCTACTTGAGATTCTGGATCAACAGAAAGAATAGACCCCATGTTTGATTCTATGTTGTTAGAAAGAGCTTCAATTTTTATGCCAAGAGCCTCAGGATCTGTTGATCGAACTGATATATACTGCCTGTCAAGCCTTTCTACAGTTTTATCAAAACTAGCTACCGCTCTAAGTTTTATGTCACCATAATTACCAGCATCGTATCTGCCTGCTAATTCAATTACTTTTGCACTGAGCTCATTAGCTTTTGATGTTAGTGGCATTAGTACACTTTCAACTGTACTGACATTAGTTCTAATAGCAGCCTCTTTAACGCCTCTAGCTAGAGCCTCAGGATCATTTATTAAGGGTATTAAGTCAGATATAATTTCATTACTACTTACCATTTCTGTAACTTTGGCGTGCGTTGAAATACTCAATGTATCTAGATTGAAAATCATATCCCTAACACCAGGAAAATTTTTATATATTGGCGCTGAAGCATTAACTTGCTCTCTTATTTGAGAAAGCTGATCTAAATGCAACTGAAGATTTGAGTTGGAGCTAAGGTAGTCTATATTAGCTTTTAATGTATAGATTTTTTCATTTAATAACGCTATTTGTGAGCCCATCTCACTTAAAAAAGCATCATTATATTGCTCTGCTTTATCTGCAAAGCCTTTTGAAAGTTCTTGAACTTTATCTGCAATACCCTGTGACTCGGCACTATTATTTAAATAGCGAATATTTTCATCAATAGTCTTAAATAAAGATTCAAGTTCAGGAAATACTGAAACCACACCATCAGCTGAACTGATTGAATCAACCCTATTGATAAGCTCATTAAGTGAGGCTCCATATGAATCAATTAAAGAATTTTCATTCGATTTATATTGACCTGAAAGTTCTTGAGTTTTAGTTTCGAGTGCTTGAGCCAATAGCTGAACTTTTTCAAGTAGCTCTGCAGAATTACTGACTTCAGTTAAGGGGTTAGAATCATTCGCTAACTCTTTTAGCGTTTTCGTTTTAGCTTCTGCTCGATCAGTAAGTTTTGCAAAGCTATCTGTTATTTTAACCAACTGAGAATAATCTGTAGCGCTTAGAGCCTGAGTTGTTAAATCATCAGCTCTTTTTGTCATTG
>JAPKEA010000519.1 GCA_028822275.1 Planktomarina sp.
TCGCCAGCTTCTGTCGTGTCTTGAGGGGTTACTGCGGCTAGCGGTTGCGGATCAGAGGCGTTTGCCGCCAAGGGGACCCCCGTTTTTAGGCCCCTTCTTCTTGGGTCACGGTTCTTTACAATTAGCGTCATACATTCATTCGCAGGTAGTTTCGTTTGGATACTTACACCATGAATCGCCAACCTCACAGCCTGCCGAAATTGTTGCCCGCGCAGAACTAGCGTTGGGTGTTGCAACTCGGATCACGGCCCATGAACCAAGCAACCGGCATCTCGCAATGCGACTGCAAATATGGCATAATAAAACCTCATAAATGCGGTGGTTTTTAAGATGGCAAAAGGTAGGTTTCAGACGGGTAATAAATGGCGTTTTGGCCCTGATTGGCCCGGCCAACGGTGCGGGGCCAAGACCCGCAAAGGCACGCCCTGCCAGAGGCCGGCATACAAGCGCAATGGACGCTGCTCCCTCCACGGTGGCAGATCTACAGGACCCAAGACAGAGGATGGCCTGGCGCGGCTTACAGCGGCTCGGACCACGCACGGTAAATACACCAAGGACAAGCGTGCAGCGGCCAAGCGTTATGCAGAGCAAGGCCGGCAGATGCGGGCAGAACTGGCTGAGCTGGAGGCATGGTTTGTGGACCATGGTCATTTGGACAAGAAATGGCGGGATTGGTTCAAATAACTGTACAATAAAATTAATTTAAGATGATTGATGATATCGAAAAAACTGGCATTATCTTTCAACCTGGTAACTGAAAATGGATAAATAAATGACGAATGATTATTGGGACAATAGCGTTGAGCTAGATAAGTTGGCAGAACTGTCCATTAAAACGGGCGTAGCTTTGCAGCCTGGTCAAGACCTTATAATCACTTCGCCCCTGGAGGCCGCACCTCTAGTTCGTCGCCTAGCCTTTCATGCTTACAAACAAGGCTGCGGCATTGTAACGCCTCTCTATACCGACCCAGAAGTTACGCTCCTTCGCTACGAAAATGCTCAGAAAAATTCTTTTGATAAGGCCACGGACTGGTTGTTTGAAGGTATTGGCACAGCGTTCGATAACAACACTGCACGACTAGCGATAGTCGGCGAAGATCCTATGCTATTGTCGGGGCAGGATCCGGAAGACATTGGTCGCGCTAACCAAGCTGTTTCAAAAGCGTCATCACCTGTGCGAGAGAGAATTACGCGCTTCGATGTAAACTGGAATATTATTGCCTGGCCGGGCACTCAATGGGCTAAACGCGTATTTCCAAACATGGCATCTGAAGTTGCACAAAAAAAACTAGCTACTGCTATTTTTAAAGCATCGCGTGTGGACGGTCATGATCCAGGGGGGGCGTGGCGCGCGCACAACGCTAACCTTCGGAAGCGCACTGATTGGCTAAACAGTAAAGGCTTTGCGGCTCTTCATTTTTATGGTGAGGGTACTGATTTGACCGTCGGTCTTGCAGATGGTCATGAGTGGATGGGTGGCGCATCTGTAGCAAGAAACGGAGTTACATGTAACCCTAACATACCCTCCGAGGAAGTTTTCACCACACCACATGCTTTGAAAGTAAATGGGTATGTGAGATCCACCAAACCGTTATCGCATCAAGGTAGCTTGATCGAAGACATATCTGTAACTTTCAAAGATGGCTGCATAACAAAAGCCAGTGCCTCAAAGGGGCAAGAAGTCTTCTTGAAGTTAATTGACACCGATGAAGGTGCTCGGCGACTTGGAGAAGTTGCTCTTGTTCCGCATAGCTCCCCTATTTCGCAGAGCAATCTTCTATTCTACAATACTCTCTTTGATGAAAATGCAGCCTGCCATATTGCTTTAGGGCAATGCTACTCAAAGTGCTTCAAGAATGGAGATACCCTTTCAAAAGATGAGGTTGTTCAGCGCGGTGGCAACAGCAGTATGATTCATGTTGATTGGATGATTGGATCTCAATCGATCAATATTGATGGTCTTGATGAGGCAGGCAGCGCCACGGCGGTATTTAGAAACGGAGAGTGGGCCTGAGAACCGTCTACGGAGTTTAAATGTTAAAAGCTGAAAGGGTTACTGGGGCTTTTCTTCAGGGGTGGAGCAGGGATGCCGTTAGCTGGTCCCAGTTACTTGCTGGATTTCTATTTCTGTATGGAGTTGTCATTTGGTTGGTTTATATTCATGTTCACTAAATGAAATGTGGTTAATATTTGGAGTGCTGAAATGGCTATAATGGTTGCGCTAGACTTTCCTTTACAAGATGGGAAACAAGCAG